>NZ_CP011601.1:0-295619 GCF_001022135.1 Phytobacter ursingii
GCATGAATCTTTCGCAAATTTATTTAGCGCTTGCAGTTTGTTTTGGATGTCATTAATCGTTGCAGCACAGTCAGCACAAATAGCTGAAACAGCAACGTTAAAAGCATAGATAGCCGCACCCTGGGCAATACCACGGGCCACCTGCACAAGCTGGTCCCCGTTGATCATGCTGAAGGACCCAAGAAAAACGTCAATACCGTTACAACCGACAGAAGCTTTTGGAAACGACATGGAAACAAGGTTGGTATTAACGTTTGTTGTTCGGTAAGACATTGACCCGCCAACTATGCCTGTACGGGTTGCTGTGGAAAAGGTGGCCGGGCTGGTAGACGTCATCATGCCATTGAAAATGTTACGCATTGCGTTGTCTGCATTTGCAGTCGGGGCTAAAATTGCAGCACAAACAGAAAGAGACAAAAGTAACTTTTTGAAGTTGAAAACGGCATTACTGCGCATAAGTGCCTCCAAAACTGCCGCCAGCATTGAGATAATTGACCGGATCGGCCGTAGGCATGTCATAGCCTTCGAGTTTTTGGTCCATTATTTTTTGAAGTAGGAATGGGTCTGATTCCATTTCGGATTTATTAACGGTAATAACGCCATCATCGCCGATGGTATATTGCCTTTTAATATCTAGAGTTGACTGGAACGAAGCGTCATCGATCAGATTCATGCCCTTCGCGGCAAGTATAATAGTGTTCTTTAATTCATCAGCGGAGATCATGCCTTCACTAATGCGCTGAGCTGATGTCCCATCCTTTGAAACCAGGAAAATTGTAGGTACCTCTCGAATTTTAAATTGATCAATAATTTGTGCGTTGGGGATGTTAAAATCCTGAAAAAGGCCATTATGCAATGGCCTTCCATCCATACTGATTGGAAGAATATCTACCGAATAATAGTTCTGCATAAATTGAAGTATTTGGCTTTCTTCGTGGCAAAACTGGCAAGTACTCTGGAAAAAGAAAAATAAACCTGACTTAGTAAAGATATCTTTCATTACCGTTTGCTGATTTTTTTCAACAACAGTGCGGTGAGCATCCAGTGCCACCTTTTCCACTGGTTGCCTGCGTTTTTCAGACATCATCGGGTTTTTAAGAAAATAATCTTTTGATTTGTCAGAAAAACGCGTACTGATATCCAGCATTAACCTTTGCGCCGTGTAATAACGTGATAGATTTTCTGCGGTAGGGTTATCCATTGCCTGCGTTAACAGTCGAGGCATATTCTCTTTTAGCCATTTTGAATTTAAATCTACCATTTCCTCTTTTGAAGGCGAGCTAGCAGCACCGGTTGGTGGCAAAACCTCTTCTTCTTCAGCTTCGCTTTTTTTAGCAGGATCGTCATACCAGAAGAAACCCTTCTTATAAGCCTGGCCAGATACAAAGGGCGTATCTTTTATTAGGGGTTGCTCAGGGCTGGCGTGGGCACCAGTAATTACCAAAGACATAAGCAAAACCATCTTTGAAGGCGCTAATGCAATACGAGTCATAGACCGTTCTCCTTTTCTGATGCGGTTATGATGGCATACAAAAAAAAGGTTAGAGCTCGTATAGCATGGTCGTTTTTATGTTGAAAAGGACGGAAAAGGAGTGCTGACTAAGAAGATAGTCTCGGTGATGGAAAGATCATCCATCTTGCACGTTGTCAAAAATCCGGTGTAACAAAAACATGGTTTTATCGAATATCTAAAAGCAAATATTGCTTTGAAAACAGGTGTATTTAGAGCTGAAAAAAATCATCACAAGTAATGCTGTTTCTATATTTCAAAAAAGGAATAGCTAAGGATCAAAGAAGCGAACTTAGACAAGAATATAAAATATATTAATTGAAAGCGATTAAGAAGTCGTCATGCATAGAAGGTTTTGAGAACCTAAGTAGTTTTACGTTTTCAACAGAAAAAAAGGTGCACATTTTTGGAACGAAGAAAAACTGAATAAAGAAAAATCAAATTATATCTTTACTTGTCAAGAGTTGATATTTAAGTTGTAACTAATATTTGATTGTAAAGCAAACAACAGAATTTGACTTAAGTCAATATTTAGATTCAGACAAGGCAAGTTTCGCGATATCTTTTTTAAATTTAATCTAATTCTTCTTGAGAATACCTCTCTATGGCTGAAGCAGTTGAAGATAATCTGCAACGTGGACAATGAGCATCATTTGTCACTGGCACAATGTATGGGCGTTTACATTTTTCGCAGGCACCTAGTTCTTCAATTTCTTTCATAGAAGTAAGGATTTCTATTATTTTATTAACTTCCGGTGCGCATACAAAGTATCCCAGATTATGAAGGACACTCATTATTCGGTTGAAGTCAATTTGCCGAAAACTCGCTTCCGGATTTATTGGATCAAAACCAAAATAGTTAACTGCGACATCAATAACAGCAGAAAAGGCTCGGCGGTTATCTGTGCGTTTGCTCCAGCCCCGGATACCTTTTTTGAGTTTTGTTTTTGCACCAGGCTCAAAATCGATATTTTCAGCAACATGATTACCGTACAAAATTCGTATTGTATTTTTATTTGCCCCAAGCGACATAGTTCTTGCTGCTCGCAATAGAGCATTAGCTTTTGTTTGATCGACCTTTGCCATATCAATAATCCTTTAACATAACTTTATTTGTTAAAGTGTTGAACACATCCTGACGGTGACTGGTGAACATAGTGTCATAACGTAATAGTTCCATCAAATCATCACTAACTTTTCCTAACCGGATGTCAGCAGACAATTCATAAGCCCAGGCAAAAACTTTCGTTTTAAGTGAAACACTCTCTTCAATATGCCCTTGTGAGAAAGCAATTGTACGTGGGAAAAGAACGACATCGTTAATTGTTTTTAACGATGAATAACCAATGTCTTTAATAGCATCAGCTGTAGTTGGTTTTAAACCAAAGAAAATACTTACAAACTCTGGTGCGAGCATTGAGATAAAGAACACCTGCATAAAGTAGTCATTCTGTATATCAACACATTTAGAACGCAACTCATGAATCTTCTTGGGATTATAGATATCCACTGTACCATTCAGAAAAGTCACTTTTTCACCGGCATCGTAAATACCATAGTCAATATCATTTGTATCATATTCACGAATTACATTGGAATCACCGTCCAAGACCGCAGAAAAAAACCTCTCCCATGTAATTTCCTTTCCGAGTGTACGCGGAACCAAAAAACTACCTGGACGTGTTTCCACTTCAAAAGCTAAATCAGCGGCTGTACTAAATCCTTTCCCAAATAGGCGACGCTGGAGAAGAGGAGTCCCAGTTTGATATGCAGAAGATCCATGCACAGGCAATAACATTAAAAATGCACGGTAACTACGAATAAGCGAAATCTCAGTGCGGAAAAGTTTACCGAGTAAGCTACGAGTTAAATTATCAGATTCTGACATGTGCTGATTGTCCTTGCGCCATTACAATTGTTCAAATCTTCAACATGGATTTTTTGTTAGGTGTTCGGTAGGGTGAAAAGTAACTTTTAGTATTTTCTTAAGGCTTGAATAAGCCTTAAATCTATCCCTTCAACCACACCGCTTACTTGTAACACTTTTTAACCAAACTAACCAGAATTTTATCAAAAATTCCTGCGCATGCTAACGAAATGTGAAGCGATTAAAAAAAAACCTAAATCCAGCCCCTCCCAACGTTGGATTAGAATAACGACGTCTTTCACTGACCGTCATAAACTGACATTTTTACTTTTCATCAACCTCATGCTTACATAGGATCACTAAACAAAGAAAAGTGACCCTATGAATGCCTCACATAGGGTCACTTATGTTTGAAAAGTGACCCTATGTAATGTCGTCATAGGGTCACTTTTTATAAAAGTGTCACTATGGACAAAGTTCCATAGGGTCATTTTTTTTGGAAAAGTGGCACTAGATATATGTATAACTTTAATAGAGCAATGCACATTATCAAAAGCAATAATCCACAATGGTCATTCTGTCAAAAGTAACTTTAGGGGGTAGCGATGGAAGTGAGGCTAAACTCGCTGTTACTGTTTCTGAAGGCCCCTCCCGAATGGGGGAAACAGCGAGTGCATTACATCTGTTCAATTCCCTCATCAAAGAGCATTCAAAAATCTTCTGTTCGTGAAAAAAAACGGAAATTTCCTCCGGTATAGTAATTTCACATCAGGAGGCGTCATGAGTAATTCAAATCTTATAAGTTCTATAGAGCTAACACGTAAAAATTTACGTGCTCAGATTGAAGGTTTGCGTGTTGAGGCTGAAGATCTCATTACAAAATACTGGATCAAGTGGAAGGAACGAAACCACCAAGAGATTAACCTTACCCGACATAGCAAAGTTCCAAAGAGGGAGTACCTGGGTTCTTACGCACCAAAAGTTGAGCTAATTGGTAATGCCAGAAAAGTAACGATCACTTGGCATCAGTTCAGCCCTTATAAAACAAGAGCGCCTAGCCACATGTCAAAACGGGTGCAACCAATGAAAAGTGGAAAATATTCTAAGAACTGTTTTGTAAACCATGCCAGCTGGGAATACGAAATGATTTCTGAAACGGAAGCATTGCTGGAGCCTTACAGAGAAATGCTTGAGCTCTATCATTCAGCATATATCGAACTTGGACGAAAAATCCGTCAATACTCAAAAACTAAGGTGGCACAATGAACGACGCAATTATCACGGACAATGAGCGTATTAACATTGAACCAAAAGATGTAATGGTAAAAGGTTCAAATAAAAAGCAAGGCGTAAACGCTCAAACTTCTACTCAACGTAGACCAGAGCACCAGGGTATGGCCAAAGTTATTATTAACCCCGGCACCCCAGACTTTAACCGGTTTTTAACTGCCAGAAATGGAGCAGTCATCAGAGGTTTTGATGATGTGAGTATCGCTATTTCCTCTCTCTTTAAAACGGTTGATGCAGTTAAACATCCTGACCTTGTTCAGGCTATTCAGGATTGGTTCAACGAGCTGCATGAAGAAAACAATAAGATGAAAGAAAATCTTGTTGCTTATATTAAGTCAATTGAGTTCGACAAGAATGACTCATTCATGTCATCAACTCAGTTTGTACCTTTCAGTTTTGAACCAGTACAACTCAACTTCAATAACCACAACACCATGAGGTTTTACAAGTACATCTTCGAGATGAACCAGCTCATGAACACAATGTATGAGTACAACTCATTGGGTTTACTGGCTGTAAGCGACTATCCGGTTATGTCTCACAACATTATAAAGAGTATTAATTTATATGTTGAGAATGTGAAAAAGACTCTGAATGTTTCTCGCCGTAAGGATGGGCCATACAGTCCAGCAGAGTTCATCACCAAAGTAATGCAATATAAAAGTGTGCAGGCATACATTGCAGCCGAACTGTCAGGCAAACGTCGATAAGGTATGATGATGAATTTCAGGGCGCTGTATTTATGTATTAAACGGATTTTGGGGATATTCTCATCTCAGGAGAATGATGCAACCTCTGTAATGATTGAGGATATATCAAGCCTCTCTCCTTTTGCGCAGATTCTAGGAGATCAGAAGTACACTGTTCCTGATCATCCAAATCCAGAAGTCCTGAAATTCATCGAGTATCCAACTCGTCCGACGGGCATACAGACATTTAATGAACAGTCAATCCTGTCTCTGTATCGGGAAAAGCTGCACTCAATTTCAATGATGTTAGCTATCAGCGATAGCGACATCAGGGACGATGCATATACATTTACTAATTTAGTTTTAAAGCCCTTGGTTGAATATGTTCGCTGGATACATCTTTTGCCAGCTTCCGAAAATCATCATCATAATGGTATTGGTGGGTTACTTTCTCACAGCCTGGAAGTGGCCATACTCTCTTTAAAAAATGCGCATCACTCAGAACTGAGACCAATCGGATATCAAGATGAAGAAGTAGTCCGTAGAAAAGTATATCTCTATGCTGCGTTTATCTGTGGTTTAGTCCATGATGCCGGAAAGGTTTACGATCTCGACATTGTAAGCCTGAATTTAGCTAGTCCGATCATTTGGACGCCAAGCTCACAAAGTCTTCTTGACTGGGCACGTGAAAATGACGTGGTTGAATACGAAATCCACTGGCGAAAGCGTATTCATAATCAACATAATATCTGGTCCAGCGTTTTCCTTGAGCGAATCCTAAACCCGGTATGTCTTGCATTTTTGGATCGGGTAAATAAAGAACGTGTTTATTCAAAAATGATCACCGCCCTAAACGTTTATACTGATGGGAATGACTTTTTGTCTAAATGCGTGAGGACCGCTGATTTCTATTCTACTGGTACAGACCTTAATGTTTTACGTGACCCTATCATGGGTCTGCGTTCTAATGATGCAGCAGCAAGGGCCATTAGTACCATCAAGCACAACTTTACCAGTATCAATATCAACAATTACAATGCTAAGCCTATGCACATCATTATCGTAAATGGTGAGGTATACCTTAACGAGAACGCATTCCTTGATTTTGTTCTCAATGATTTCGAATTACATAAATATAACTTCCCTCAGGGAGAGGCTGGTAAGACCGTATTGGTAGAATCCCTAGTTCAACGTGGTTACGTCGAGCCCTATGATGATGAGCGTGTCGTTCACTACTTCATTCCGGGTATCTATTCGGAAAACGAAATATCAAACATCTTTAGAAATGGGATAGGGAAACTAGAATTCTATAACCTTCTTAAGCTAAGGTGGATTGGTTTAATCTTTGATTCCTATAAAATCCCTGACTCAGTGCCGGGTCTTTTTAGCGTTAATGCCAATAAAGACTTTATTTACATTGACGAGCAAAAAACAGTTACTGAATACAGAAGACCAGTGCCCGGTCGGGACGTTATAACTAAAATTACTGATACTGTTGAGACGGCTGTTCTTAAGGTTAATGATTTAGGCCGCTCCTCTGCCTCTATTGATGTTGATATACATTCTAAGAAAAATGAAGGCTCATCCGACGATTTTGAGAAGAAAGCCGAAAGTGATAATGAAATTGATAATGACACGCAGATAGTTAAATCTGAGGGTGAGGAAGCAGCTGATCCTGTCATTCCTGATATAGAAGAAAGTGAAGATGAATCGGCAAAGGACACGGAATCCCATGTCCTGGTCAACCAACTTCATGAACTCCTTTTAAGCGCTCCACTTTCCAATGACTATATAGTGTGTGTTGATGCTGTCCCCTACCTCAACATAGATACCACTATGGCATTGCTGCCGGGATTAGATGAAAAAGCATTCAGTGAAGAGCCCTATTTCCAACTGACATTCAGAGAAGGCTCTCTCGATGGAATGTGGATAGTAAGGGACATTGACGATCTGCGTTTAGTCCAGCTCGGCGATAACTGCGCCGGGTTCCAGCTCACCTATCATGAGCCAAGAAGGCCAACAACTTTAAAGTCACTTTTCAATACTTCTATGTATCAGGCATTAGTGATTAATGATGAGTCTTCTGTTGAAAACTCTGCCCCACGTCCAAAGCAAACGCTTGAGCTGCCTCCCCCACGTGTAAATGCAGTCGAAGAACATTCTGGCGACGTGGAATATCATGGAACCGATAGTGCATCCGCGACTGGTCCGCTGAAAACTGAGGCTGTGGAATATGAACATTATCAACATCTTTTTGAGAAAGAAGATGAAGAGCATGAGATCATTGATTATACCGATTTCTCACAGCTTAGTGTTTCTCGGCCAGAAGTCGGTAGTTGTGCAACAAGCTCTTCGGTCCATAATGAAAAGCTTCTCTCCGAGCCGTCAGAATTACCAGAACTTAACCGAGAACAGAACGCTGATCCCCAGGGTACGAATGAACGCTCTATGGATGTTTCTGTAGGACAAGAAAACTCAGAACCAGATACTGAGGGTAACTGCCCACCACCAGCTGAAGTTGTGTATTCCCAGACCGAAGCAGCCGCAACCAGTGTGATGGCAAGTGAAGAGCCCGCCTTACCTCCTGTACTTGAAGAATCAAATGGAGAGCATGCGCCCACAGACGCTAAGGGGCATCATCTTTCGCCAGCACTGGCCAGACTGTTCGCCCCAACAGCACCGGTAGAAAAACAAAATCCCAAGCGCAACCGGAATAAATCATCGGACAAAGCAGAAGTACAAAAACCAGCATCACCTGTTTCTGGTCACAATCTGAACAGTAAAGTCTTTGCATCTACTGAATCAGACCAAAATGGTGAATTCTCGCTTATAAGCGAAGGTGACGTTACAGAGCTTGAATTTGTAGAAATTGCGTTAGTACTGCATCAAATTCTGTCCAAAATGGAGGTGGCGTTTAAAAGAAAGCGCAAAAACAGATTTATGGTAAGTACTCCTAATACTCTCTATCTGACCCAATCTTGCGTGGAAAAATTTGGGTCGCAGTTAGAGGCTCAAGATCTTTTCAATAAGCTTCCTCAGTACCTCGTTAATTCTGGTGCTGTGATCAATACAAAATGCCATGCATTTAACATGCCTACTTTGCTGGCCGCATCAGACCGGGCGAAAGTGGACATTGAACGAATTATCAATAACCTGAAAGAGGCTGGGAACCTATAATGTCAGATTCGAAGAGGACTAACCTCCATGCACAAGAGAATTTTTATCGGCCTATTCTTGAGTATCGTAGTGCCTCAATACTTTTGATTTGTTCGGTTTCTATGCTTTATATGGGACTTTCTTCAGACGGACTGGACATCGCCCCAATAGTTCTGTTCACCTCAATATTGCTTTTTTTGCTGTGCCTTTATCGTTGCAAAACAGCAGCGCCATTTTTGATGGCTCATTGGCGTGTATTCAAGCGACATTTCATGTTCGTTAGTCTTGATTCACTGCGTGTAATTAACAAAAGTAACTTTTTCTCCAATGAGCGAAAGTATCGTCAACTGGTTCAGGATTATCAAAATAAAAATAAGGATATACCCGAGCGAAAGTCCTATTTTTGTGATGGGTTTGAGTGGGGTCCGGAACATGCGGATCGGGCATATCAAATAGCTAACCTCTCCAGTGATAAACGTGAGATCGAGTTGCCATTCGTCTTCAACCCAATTAAGAGACATTTTGACGCAATGGCTCGTAAGATGGGCGGCAGCAATGCAATTTTTGCTGTGGAACGTAGGGAACCCATATTTGTAACTGAAGACAATTGGTTTGGTCATACTCTGATAACCGGAAACGTGGGTACCGGGAAAACGGTGCTACAGCGTTTACTAAGCATTAGCATGCTTCATCTTGGTCATGTTGTTGTTGTCATAGATCCAAAGAACGATGCAGAGTGGCGAGAATCTCTAATGGAAGAGGCTAAGACCCTCGGTCTTCCTTTCTATAAATTTCATCCTGGCCAGCCAGCATCTTCGGTCTGTATTGATGTCTGCAACACCTATACTAATGTTTCTGACCTAACATCTCGTCTTTTGAGCTTGGTGACAGTTCCCGGTGAGGTTAACCCATTCGTTCAGTATGCCAAGGCTCTCGTTTCCAATGTGATTTCCGGGCTTTCTTACATAGAGAAAAAGCCTTCTATTTATCTGATTCACAAGAACATGAAAAGCCACATGTCTATTGTGAATCTTACAGTCAAGGTAATGGAGTCATGTTACGCGAGATATTATGGTTACGATGTCTGGACCGAAAAAGTTAAGTACGTCGCTAACGATACCTTGCCGGTACGTTTCAAGCGTCTCGCTGAATGGTTTACGGCTCATTTCATGAATTACGAGGGGTCCGAACAAATAGACTGGTTAGATACTGTTTCCCAGCTTATTGATTACTCAATGTCCGACCCAGAGCATATGGCTAAAATGACCGCAGGTATTATGCCTGTTTTCGATATGCTCATTGAAAAACCTTTAAATGAGCTTTTATCTCCTAACCCGAACTCAGTATCATCAAGAGAAATTGTAACAAGCGAAGGGATGTTCAGCACTGGCGGGGTGCTATACATTTCGCTTGATGGCCTTTCAAACCCCGATACAGCAGCTGCTATTTCTCAATTAATAATGTCAGATCTGACCTCCTGTGCCGGTAGTCGCTACAACGCTCAAGATGGTGATATGTCAGCTAATTCCAGGATAAGTATTTTTGTTGATGAGGCACACTCAGCCATTAACAACCCTATGATTAACCTTCTGGCGCAGGGTCGTGCAGCGAAAATTGCACTGTTTATTTGCACCCAAACCATCTCCGACTTTATTGCTGCGGCAAGTGTTGAAACTGCCAATCGAATTACGGGGCTCTGCAACAATTATATAAGCTTGCGAGTCAACGATACTCCTACTCAGACGCTTGTTGTAGAGAACTTTGGTAAGAGTGCGATAAGCACAAATATGGTCACTTATACGACCGGTTCAGAAACATCTTTGCCGCATAATAACTTCTCAGGTTCAATCTCAGAAAGAAAGCAGACAACTTTAGAAGAGAGTATTCCAAAGGATCTCTTGGGTCAGGTCCCTATGTTTCACATAGTTGCCAGGCTTCAAGATGGCAGGAAGGTTGTAGGCCAAATCCCTATTGCTGTTGCTGAGAAACAAATGAAGCCAAACACAACTCTGTCGGAAATGCTTTTCAAGAAGGCCGGAAAAGTTACTTTGCGTCAAAATCTCGATATCAAAAATCTTAATAAATTTCTAAGGAAGTTGCATTGATGGATGAAAAAATTGTCCTGACGCGCCAGCAAATTTTAAGCTCTGCACTAAAAGTCAGCAAATGTCGCTCGCTCGTAAAAAGGCGCTTTCAGTCTTTGGGTTTAAAGTACGCAGATTCTCAGGAAGTTCGAGATCGGCTAACTATGATAGAAAAAAACGCGTTTCATCATTTGGGAAAATTTTGTCAGAGCAACGATATCGATTCCCTATTCTCCATGGCAAATACCCTGTCTGAGCTTTTCCTTTTAAAGGGAGAGTTGATCACGACTGATCCCTTTGGGGACCGTGAAACCAGCTACTGGTCGGTACCACAAGGATCATGCCATGAATGGATTCAATCACTGACCACCAGCGAAGGTCCTGAACGTAAATTCGTTAGTTTCCGTATTTCTTTCGATAACAATGACGTACGGTGTGATCTTGTAAAAAAGAATGCCCGTATGCTTGGTTGTTATCTTTTGCCTTATTTCGTCGATTTAACACGCACGGTGGGCGCATTCATTAATTTGCCAGGTAGTGTCTCTTTTAAACAAGTACAGCGCATCAAACCCCAGATTCATCCAGAAACAACACATAGTCATATAGTTACTATTGAGGACTCTCCCTTTCTTTCTCGGTTAAAATTTAAAATCATTACTGCCATAGATCAGCTTCCTGACCCTAATGGCCTTTATACAAACACCTTTAACAGCATTATTGACCGTGCACTGCTGACTCATCTCAAAACCGAACAGGAAAAAATAGATAGTCCAAGAGTCTGCAAAAATGTGATTTCGGCTTTTGCCGACTCAACTCTTTCTCTGCCGGTGTTTAACATCGGCCTAAACGAGCAGTACAGATACTGGACGCCGTGGGGCATCAACTTTATAGAATTTTCCCGCCAGGCCGCAAAAGCAAGGACCGCTGTATTTGTTCCTGATGTGGGACAGATCGAGTGGAAAAGCGCAGAGCATAAAGAACTGGCGGAGTTAAGCCTCATCGACCAAATCATACCTAAACAGTACCACTGGCTCCTGGGTATCCCGACGATGTGGCGTAACAACTATTGCAATCACGATCAGAGGCTAGCTCTTTTTCGTGAATGGAGGGAAAGCAATGGCTGCGGATAATACAAGCAGGGCAGCAGTGCTCAGAACAATGCTTTTTTTTGGCATGGTCATTTATTTTGGTTACAGCTTGGCTTTCCAGAATACTGAGGAGCTCAAATATCAGATTACTCAGGAGGTTAATGCAAGCCGGTCCATCATATCAAATGACCGTTGGAAGTCTGTCATTGCAAATAGTGAAGCGACTTTAAATTGGTTGGTACATGACTATAAGTTAATTGACTATCTGAATACTATTCTGATCCCTGACACCAAAAAACCAGCCAGAGGTATTAACATTGTTGCTGAAAAATTTACCTCTATTAATTACACTATGGCCAAAAACATACCCCTCTTACTTTATCAGTCCATTTTCCGGTGGAACTTAATCCTGGGGTGGCTAATCGTTTTTCTGCCCTATCTATTTGCCATGCTAGCAGATGGAATGTACCAGTGGAAATTGAAGAGGTACGTATTTGGTAAGGTTACAGTTCAGTTTTATCGTATTTGGTTTCGAGCATTTTGGGTGATCAGTGCTTTAACGATGGTCTACCTGGTCATGCCAAATATGTCACTATTTAACAATATCGCTCAACTTTTCCCACCAGTCGCTTTATTGATACTGGGAATTGCATTGAATCGCTTGTGGTCTAACTTTCAAAAACTCATGTAAAGGTGGTCAGATGTTAAGCAGTAAAAAAAGGAAGTCCCCTACAAATATCAAAGAATCGCTCAATGATAACGCTGACCGTTTTTATAAGATGTTTCGCATTCATACCACGGCAAAAGTTGCTATGTCGCTAATTGCCATGACCGCTGTAGGGTTTTCTTTCTACAATCTTTACGAACAATGGCAGGACGCTGAAGGGAAGAAAGACCATATAGCTGTAATACGGATTTCTGGCGAGATGGGTACCGGCTCGGAAACGGGCGATGGAACAGTGATCGCAACAGCTCTTGCCAAAGCTTACAATAATCCCCATGCCAAAGCAGTTATTATCGAGGCAGAGTCAGGTGGTGGTGGTCCCTCTGACGCCATCATTATTTACCGCCAGATAAACGCGCTTAAAAACCACCAGCCACAGATTGAACGCGTATCAGATGCCGGTGGCTCTCTTTCATCTGTAGCCGCTGACAAGAGTAACAAAACCGGGAGCACAGAACGTGGCGATGAAGCACGGTCGAAGCAAAACTCCCTCGAAGTACTCTCCAGCGGTACCGGTCGTTTTTTCTCTGATATCGCAGACTCATATAAACCAATCATCGTTAGTGTGAAAGGCATATGCGCATCCGCATGCTATTACGCGGTATCGCCCGCTGATGCAATTTATGCCGACAGTAATGCCCTGATCGGTTCTATCGGTGTGCGTATGGACCACTGGAATCTGTCAGAGATCATGAGCACAGTAGGCGTCAAGAATGAGCCCCTTACGGCCGGTGAGTTCAAAGATGCTCTTGACCCCTTCCACCCATTGTCCGATTCAACGAGGGAGTTCATGCAGAAGGAGATCCTGAACACGATGCATGAAAAATTTATAACTGATGTTGAACTTGGACGGGGTAAAAAGCTTCTCTCGCGTCATGATGCCGATGCTGTTTCTCTCTATTCAGGCCGTGTATGGCCAACACCTCAGGCAGTTAAGTACGGCCTGGTGGATGGAGATCTTACGTCAGTAGAGATCCGTACACGTCTTTCAAAAATGTACTCCACTGACACGTTCAAAAACTACAATGAGCCTCATCGTAATCTCCGTTCTGCACTCGGCATGCTGATGAGCCTGTCTTCAAATATTGAGAGCCTTACCGGTACCACTACCCGCTTAGTAGAATCTGTTAATGCCACCAGCTACCCCTCTGTGAGGTAACATGGATGCTTTCAATCTGCTGTGGAGCATTACGGGGGTAGCTTTCATTATCCTTATTTTCGTCGTGTTGCTGTGTCTGTTGGGATTTATGACCTCTGCCATAGCGGAACGGCGGACTGCAAAGGCAATTGAATCTGGGCTTCCTGAAGAAGCTCAGGGGCTACTTAGTGATCTCACCTTTCAGTTGTCGGCTCATAGCACTACGCAGGTTGATCACATTCTCGTAGCCCCACATGGTATATACGTCATAGAGCAGAAAAACTACGTAGGCAAGCTCTACGGTACTCTGGAGGAAAGCCACTGGCGGAAATGGACTCAGTCCCGAACCCTCAAGTTGCAGAACCCGTTTAAGCAAAACCAGGGGCACATCAGGGCTATTCAGTCTGCTCTTAAGGCTAGAGAACTGGAATGTATCAATGTCGTCATCATAAACGGACGTTGTAAGTTTGATGGCATCAAGCCGGAATGGTTATGTATGGGGATGGACGATTTTATCCATAAAGTCAAACAACGACGAGGGCTACGGTTGTTCACACCGGAGTCTGTTCAGCACATCTGTTCGGTGTTGAAGTCAACAAGGAAGTCGCCAGGGCTCTATACGGACCTTACTCATATTCATAACATAACGACAAAGTACAAAGCCCCGATGAAATTCGAGCAACGAGTAACATACATTCTGCTCAACTTTATCCATTATCTGTGGGCAAGTCTGTTCACTAAGCAGAAGCCTTAGCGCTCTATCATTGGTAAGGCTGTAAAATGTCTGCAAAAGGCCCCATCGGTAAATTGTTGGGGCTTTTTCTTTGCGTAGTTCTGATACGGTTTATCCTGTGGAGCATTATGGCCACCAGCCAGCTGGTGACTGGCCAACGCTTTGTATGACGTAGCCTACTCAGGGCAGGCTATTTTAGAGGGACCGATTTTTATCCGGGCTAATTTAGAAAGAGATAATTTGAACTTAGGCGGGCTGACCACCAGCAGAGAGGTAAATCACTAGCCGGTGATATTGACAGAAGTCGTCAGGGGTTTAACGCCGGAATATTTTGCCAGGCCTCCTGCAAGGTCTGCAAGACTTCTACAAGTGATAGTGACGGCCACAGGACTGTTTCCGTCATTATCACTCCAGGTGGCTCGCACTCTACTGGTACCAGAATTAAAACAACACGAGTTCCTTTTACCTGGTAGGCAAGGTTTACTGCCGGTTGGCGGTAGGAGGCCAGTACACCCTCACCATATTGAGCAGGGTTACTTGCCCAGTTCCGCACCATTGCATACACCTGAGGCATATACCGACTATCCAGATCCCCTTTGGGCCGTCTGAACGGCACGATTTCTTCTGAGCGGTAGGTGGTCGTTGTTGTATTGGTTGTCATCTTTGTCACCTCCCCTGTTCGTCCATTTAGAGTTTTAAGCTGCTTTACACATCACACTCAACTGATTATTTAAGCTGGTCATCGTCTCTGGCCAGCATAGCCCAACCATTCGCCTGGTTTTCGCGGGAGTAAGGATTCATTTCAAAATAACTATCTACCGCGTCGCTGTCCGCAACAGAACTGTTGTTAGCTCTCTTTGAACCCTGAACCACTACAGCATCAACCTCTGCGGCTTTCCCGTTGCGCTGTACCAGGATTTTAACCGTATTGGGCTTACGTCTTGCGAGCAGTTTGTTGGCGATAAAAAGCACAACAATCCAGGCCAAAAGCACGTATAAAAATGTATTCATAATGCCCTCCTTTGTATGTGATTATTATACCTGCTTCCATTGCAGGCCAAACAGGTTCGGTGCATGAAAAATAGACTTCTCTCCGGCGTATAGCAATCTACTTACTGATCTGTTTTCGTATCAAACTGTATGGCATAACCGAGGGGCGTACGTGGTGAGTCAGAAAGTTACTTTTCCGTAATAGTTAATTTCAGATCCTTCTTCCAGTTACGCTTCAGTATAAAACCGATACCCTCTAATTCAGCATCCTTCACGTTTAATACGCTTCACTTTAAGGCAGGGCTTTTCGGTTGAAATGAATTCTTTTTCCGGTTGCTGGACATGGGTTTCATCCTGATAGTTAAAGTTGCAGGCTATCAGTCACCACCACCACCTCCGTCACCTCCTCCACCGCCACCATCACAACCACCAGCTATGCTATTTTCACCATTACAATCACCTCCGAGGGGGTTCAAATGGCTGCTCCCCTGTAGATGGTGTCCTTGCCAGATCGAACCCGAACCAGCGCCTCCTGAGCGTCTTTGCTTGCCCTGAGGCAATTGTGCAGGCTCACCAGCACCGGCGGTACCAAAAATGTCCCGGGCAATTTTATAAAGAAGGTAAAAAGGTACGCCCAGCATCATAAAAAAGATTACTGAAAATATTACACGTTCCATTGATGATCTCCTGTCTTGTGAGAGACCAGTTATATCAGGGTGATTCAGTATTTCCGTTTAGAAAAGAGTACTAATTTGGCCCTGTTCGCTCTTAATTTGCCATCCGGGAAAAAGTCATAGGGATAGGCCTGCCAGAGTCAATAACTTCCAGTGATCTGGAGGAGACCCCGGCTCTCTGAGCCCTCATGGATGGTACGGCTTTACCCCTTGTAAACAGATTCACGTTCCGCAGGACAAACATCGACTACTGACGTCTCATATTTGCTGACGCTAATCCGACGTCTCATTGCCGTCTGCTTGTTTTCTTTAAAGGGTGTATTAGACGAATATCAAATCGGAATGGTAGGGGATGTGTGGGCACCATGCCCGGCCCTCTTTGAGCATCTGAGAGATTGGAGACCTAGCCGGGTAAGATAGCTACTTTCTTACGGGTTACCCTTCAAATCCAAAGACGAAACGGACGCTGCCGTTCTCCACGTGGAGACGCTTTACTTCTTCGACAAATTCCTGGATCACCTCTCCGGCGTTATCGGGTGGTATGGCTGACAAAATTTCTTCCGAAGTCAGCCATGAGTATGAATGTTCACCGAATAAATCATCATCTTCGGACGGTATATCATCAGGTAATCCGCGTAATGCGTGGATAAAAACTGCTGATGTGCTCGCCCTTTCACGATCTACATCAAATCCGAGCCAGGCAAAGTGGAGATATGATCGGTCCCCTTTATAATTGCTTGATAAATTAATCCATTTACCAGGCTTTTCTTCCCTTTGAAATCGCCAGCAGATATCAACGCCCATTAAGAAACTCCATTACTATCGTTCGTATGAGATAACTATCATTTCAGAATACTATGACTTCTTCCCGTATAGAACTAATCGCTCACGCCATTTAGCTACTTACTTTTTTTACGTACGCTTGCAGCGCAGTACCTTGAGAGAAGTAAGTAAGACTGGGCGAAGCCAACCGGTTCCGCCACCTCGCTCACCGGCTTTTAGGCGTAAGCACTGAAGTCAGCCTCCATGCTAACTGGCGAGCCTGCGAAAGTCAGACTCGTTGTTATAAAGCGGCATATCGTAAGCAGTGTCTGAAATGAACATTCGGATCTGCTCAAGCGTCATGCCACAATGAAAACGGGTTACGCTCACATTGGCCCGGGGGAAGTCAGCACAAAATGCATTCAAAACATTCTCATGGACAATACCAATGTTGATTAACGCAGCTGGCCCGTTGTCACGGAAAGATACGACACGGAATCCCCCATACCAGCCTGACTGGGAGAAAAATGAAAATGCACTCGTTGCCAGACCATTAGACAGGTCATAGCGCAATTTCCCGCTCAGAGACTGGCTGTCTCTGCTGTACACGCGATTAATGAAAATGCCGGGACCAACTTCTACCGGCTGCTTGTTGCTTGCTAAACACGGAAAGCCCACCAGCGAAACCTCCCTTTCTCCTAACCAGTTTACCTGATACCCGGCAGTGAGAAAGTCAGTCAGTTCTACGCCAGAAAGAGCATTAATGGCCGCAATATCGGTATCCAAAATATTTACGTTTTTCATATTCATCTCATCTATATTCTAAAGTGCGTTTTTTGTCTATCAGCCCGAGGATTGAAAATTTGAATATTTAATGTGACAGAAAAATACCTGTCACCTTTTCAAAAACTGCCTGCAATTGAATATCGAGAGAGTCCATTTTAAAATCCACCAGCTCAGCTTTATTATCGCAAACCGAATAAAAATAGGAGTCAAATGCGTCTGTATCTTCATCTTTAAAAATACGGAAGGAATTAATTTTATTATGCCCTTCAAATTCGGCATGAATACCATAGCGAACCGAGCCGTCATCGAACTGAACAACCCGTCGTACAGAATTAATCCGGACGTACTGTTTTAAGGCCCTCGCGAAATCGGCATTTAACGCCAACGCTCGTAAGATTGAATCAGCGGTTTCATTCTGCTTTTTACGATCATATTCAAACATCCCACAGCCGGTGTTACGAAAGACCGGCTGAAGAGCATTAACCAGGTTGAAGGAATCCACGTTTCTGTCGTTTCTGTACATGAGATATCTCCTGCCCCTCCGCTATACGAAGGGGCTTGATAGGGTTACTGCCAGGCTGCGATCACTTCTTCGCACTGGAAATGAGATAAGCACTGCTGGAGTAAAAGGGCCAGCACCGCTGTGTTAGGGACGCGATTGTTACACCACGCGTTGAATAGCAGCTGCCATGGACCGGCATAATACCCGGCCAGTTTCTTTTTTTGTTTATCTGTGCAGCAGCTGGAAATGGCCTGCTGATAAAGGCTTTCATTCTCGGCACCAGAGCGTTGTTGCAGTGCCTGATAAATATAGGAGTAGACAGAATCGGAGCAATTAGATGCATAGGCCAGATTGGTTTTCATAATACCTCCTGTGTTTTTGGGTATTATATAAAACTCCGACCTACTGGCTAATAACCCACACTGTAATTTCTTTTAAAAACACAATAAATTTTCAAAATTGGACCAGTGTGGATTTAAGCGAGCAGTTTAAATCTTTATGAACTAGCTTTCAAAGAGGTTGGTTTTTCGGGAAGTTTTTTGCCAGACCAGCATGTTGTTTTTTTTTCTGTAGTGCAGATTAGCTGGTACCTGCCCCTTCTTACCTCTTTGAGCAATGACTGTTTGAAATATGGTAAGCCCAGTTCAAAAACCCAGTAACGACCGTCTGCAAAAACGACTGAATTTTCAACGCCATCCGAAGCCACCAAGGATGCATCATTAAGTAGACGTTCTTCATAATGAAATGGTAATGAAAATGTCAGATATAACGCACAAAGTACAAAGATTCCTGTGAGACTAACTGCCAGTGAACCACAATAACCAGAATAAACATTTAAATTTCTTTTGATAAATTTCTCATGCAAGATTACAAGCAGACAGAATACACAAGCTACCAGCCCAAATCCTACATGCAGATAAAACTGTCTTATTTCATCATTCCAGACGATGTTGTCCCATTTCGTGCTTAAGATTGAACCCAACAAGGAGATAATAAAAGCGGCAATTTGAGAACTGATAAAGTAGGAGAAAGCTGACTTTGAAGTTATTTTTTTCATAGAAACAGGAACCTCTTTACCTCGTTCCTGATCAGAGAAAAGACACAAAACGCACCATGCGCAAAAAACTGCAAGTCCAGATGCAATAATCTCGCGTAAAAACATATTAAACGTTTCCGATAATGAATAAGTAATTACCATATCCTCTCCGTAAGTCTACATATAATTCAGACGTGACAAATAATTAAAGGCATTGCTATTCTATCATTATGCATTGCGTTTAAAATCATTTCTAATTCAGCAGAGTAGCGATACAGGCATTTCGCTATCCTAAAATCTGGTAGCTTTCCATTTCCTTGCTGAGATAAATCAAAATAATTCTATTTATTGCCTATTCGGATGCTGCAAAACCTTATAAATCCGGATGTATATCACTTAACAGTGAACCATTCGGTGACTTGCTCTCCGTGAGGTCCACCGGGTTTATCCAGTAGGGAACATTCTGCTTTTACCGTTTACTGCATACGCGAGCAGGAATTCTGTTGCAGTTCTGCATTTGCCTGCTTTTCCAGTGCTGTCATAACCCGGCGGAGCATCGCCAGAGCCTGAACAGGCGAGCTCCCAAACTGCACTTTCACTTCATCCGTATCATGATCCTGAATCAGGTCGAGGATGTTCACTTCGATCCCTGCCCCGTTTTCATCTTTTGCCGTGCACTGAATACTTACCCGGGTCACCGAATCCGTCAGGACTGGCAGTGGGTTAGTCTTGTCTACGTTGATAAAAGCCTTCTTCATTGCCCTGTTTCCCCTTGTCCTGAAAAAGTTACCGACCCGTCCGGATGGAGGGGTCGGTCAGAAAATCATGCCTGTCCCTTATTCATCTTCTCAGCATGCTTACGCAGGTACTCTTTCAGGTCAGCATGAGCATTGATGATATCGTTCATTTCATCATTGGTCAGAACAAGCGTGTAAGTATCAGTGCTGACAGATTCACCTTCTTTAAGCTTGGCTTCTTCAGCAATACGTTCAAAAATCGGGATCGCGGTGTCGGCAATGACGGTCACGGTCTTTTTGTTCAGAACGCTGGACATGGATGGTGCTTTACCTGCCGGGTTCTGTTTAGGAGCGCTGTCCTTTGGAGCCGGAGCTGGTTCCTGTACCGGTGGCGTAACCAGCGTCTCTGTATTGCTTTCATCATTCAGTTGATCCGGTACCGGGGTGTTAACGGTAGCATTACCTGCCGGTTGCTCATCACCGGAGTTTTCCGGAGTCTGCGGATCTGCCATGCGCTCTTCTACCTTGGCAGCTTTGACGAATTTCAGCGTGTTTTTCGTCGCTTTACCATAGATGGAGATCGCCTTGTTGATGTTATCTACCGCATCCTCACCGCTGTACATATACTCGTCCAGCGCAACGTACATGCTCACCTGATCGCTCACAAGCATGGTCTGTAGTTCAGAAGGCAGGTCCAGTACGCGAACCATCTGGCGAAGATGCTGCTCTGATTTACCACGTTTTTTTGCCAGTTCCGCAAAGGTCTTAGGCTCTTCTTTATCTTCAACAAGACGCTTAATTGAAAGCGCTTCAGCTACGACAGACAGCGCCAGGTTGGAGTTGCCGGTCAGGGTGAAGAGTTCTGCTTTTGAAGCGCTACCGCGAAACTCTTCGCAGCGAATACGAGTAATGCGTTCACGCCCTTCTGCTTCCAGCTGGCGGTTTGCAATAGCGATGGAACGGATACGGCAAGCCCCCTGACGCAGTACAGGTACGCCATTAACCATCTGAACAACGATAGGCGTCACGCTGAACGGGTCTTCCATGTAGGCATCGGCCAGGCTGTTCAGGTGTTCCACAACGTGAGGCATTGAATAGTAGAGCTCGCCCATACCGGCCGTGCGGGTGTTAAAGCCTTCCTGCTCTACAACAACCGAAGGGTCAATGATAAGGCCGTTACCTTTACGGGCACCGTTACCAGTGCGTTCCAGGTAACCACGAAGGCTGATTTCGTTGCTGTTGTTTTTTACTTCAGTTTCGATTGCGGACATTTTTGTTCTCTCTTTTGGTTGGTTGTTTAACTGCGCTACAACACAACAATACCAGGTTCGACATTTTTTCTAATAGGTTGCACAGAAGAAAAAGTAACTTTTCTTAAAAAAAATTCCTGAGACAATACTACTCGATCCGTCCGTTTTAAATCTTCACAACAGTGGGCCGTTTTTACGTTTAAGCAAAATAGCTGGTTCAGAAGGTGAGTCGGAGAGAAAAGTTACTTTTCCGGTTGTCTGGGCCAGTGATGAGAGAGTGGCAGGACAGGAATGGCTAAACCGGTGCGGGTCTCTTGTAAGTCGCAGGGGATTGAGGAGATATAGAGGTAAACCGGTACGTTCAGTTTTTGGATTGAGCCGGGCTTTTGGCCCGGGCTTAAGGAAGCGGAAATTTGAACGAACTGGCAGGTAATGATTTATGCCGCCGACAGCTGGCCGTCAGTGCTTTGCTGTTCTGGTTTGACAGTTGGGGGATAACCGGCAGTTAGCCGCTGGCATTCCGCATCACAGAAAGCCCTGAGGTTGCTGAAGACGGACTCCATGAAATCAGCATGAGCATACGAGTCTACAGGACGTGTCTTGTTATCTTTCATCTTGTTCTCCTCAATCATTATTAAAACCAGCGGATTTAGTTCCTGGCGCTCCATCTGCTGACCGGCTTTCCCAGAGAGCAGCGATGTGTCGGGTTCTGTTTCTCATTTTATCGTTTTCATCGGGCCCATCCGGCCGTATAAGAGACCGATTTGGCATGTTTAAGAAACGTACTGGCGACATTAAAAGCTGAGGTTGGCTTTGGAATAAAAGGATACTTTTCCCGTTTGTCAGGTCTTTCGCTACCGCTGCACGATGATTCTGTCAGGCATTCTGCGCCCTCCTTGGCTGTACATCTTGAAACAAGCGGTGGGATGTTCCCTTCCCCCTGCTCACCGCAGAATAATTGGCAAGTCCCGACGGTCGTTCCGTACGAGCCGGGTCCAAATAATGAATAAATACAACGCCACTTCAATTGTATTGACAATAGAAGTTAGGAGGATCATAGTGTCATTCATGGTGCGGCTTTCGCACCACCGCCCCGGCGGTACCGGGCAGAACTGGAGTACCTCATGAAACTTTCCCGTCAGACGACTTCTGATACTTCTGTTGATGGCCGTTCACGCGCATATGCCTGGGGCCGTGTCCATTATTTCATTATCGAACATGCACCAATGGCTGAGCTGGTCGCTATTGACGAGCTGCTGGAAAAAGCTGGCTGGAGCAATGACGGCTGTCCGAACTATGAGAAAGATGACGAGTTTGGTAATGCTGGTTACAGCTGTGGTTACTGGATCGATATTGACAGCGTGGGAAGCTTCAAGGCTGACTACAAACGTCTTAAGGGTGAGATTAGTGCGCATATCGCCTCAAAGGCGGCAGAGGTGGAGATCCGCGTACTGGACTCGATGTCCGACAAAGAATGTAAAGATGTTGCCTCGGTGGCATGTACTGTTCGCCGTGACTTACGTACGCAGTCCGAATCGCTTCATTCACTGCGTACTATCGTAACGGTTGATCATTACAATCCCTATGTGATCACCAGCCGCCCGCTGAGCATTTCCGCCTGGACACTTATCCACGACTGTCTGAAAACCGGCACCATCAATGACGTCTGTTCACGGTTGAGTTCATTAATCCTGCACTCTGAAGCCGCGATTGCCCGTTGTAAGGGAAGCTCCGACTACTCTTCGGAACACGCTCAGCTATCGTTTTTTGCTGGTAACGACTATGTCACCAGACGCACCCTTGTTGATGCAGCTCACGAAGAGGCTCTGCGAATGAACCGCCGCTTTGATGAACGTATTGCAATGAACGCGGATTCTGATGCCAGAAGGCTCCAGTGCGAATTCAACCTGAGCAACCATGTCGTACAGCGTCGGACCGTTGAATCTGCTCATATCCAGGCAATCAACGAAGACGTCACCCGTTCACAGGCGGAACCACGCTGCCCTGGAAAGCTTCTTCTGAAAATGACCAGTCATGAGGAAGTGCGGGACTCACTGAGCACCTGTTAGTCCAGCGACACCCCCTGCGGCTCTACTACCGGGCCGCAGTCTGCTCCGGCCAGATGGTGCCAGTGGCGTAATGAATTTGTTTAATAAGGCTGAGTATGATGAATAAAGAACAACTAATCGACAAACTGGAACGCGTGGTATGTGGTCAGTACTCCTACGAAATGCAGGAGCTTGCGTATTCGGCCCTCTGCTGCATTAAAGGCACCCCGGACGACTGCGCTAAGTTCCCTGTTACGCGTCCGCTGCCTGACACCTTAGTGGACGTATGGGACGAGATCGGGCAATACCTTGGCACAGGCAAAGCCATTGAAACTCGCAGTTGCGGCGTTTCGCTTCTGCTTCATGGACACTGCTACGATTCAAATCATGTGCTGTACTGGCGCAATGCTGGCGCACTTCCAGCAGCTTGCGATACGCCACTGGCTGGTGGGTCTCGCAAACTGTTCACCTGCTCAGCCTGTGGAGTGGACGGTCTGGATGAACCACCTGAAACCAGTTGCCACTGCTGCACAGAGGGGGCCCACTGGATTGAGAGCAGGCTCTTCACCTCCGGGCAGGCAGACCCTGAAGAATTTAGACCCGTGGCGGTCGTGAAAGAGTGTGCAGGCTCAACGCCGGATGATCGGCTCATCTGGAGCGTGATTGAACAGCTCAACGGCGAACTGGCGGAAGGCGATAAACTATTTAAGCAACGCTGACAGATCACGTCAGCATTTATATCAGACGAACTCCAGAATAATTTAAAGCAACCATGAACATGAAAAAGCCCAAAGCTGCATTACAGAATGCCATGAAAGAAGATGTGCCAGCTGTGACACAGATTCAGATGCGATCTACGGTTTCCAGAAAGGTTCGCTATGTAAAACAGGCAAATCGAGAGGGTCTGAAATTATCTGAGTGGATGTCGCGGCATCTCGACGCTGTCTGTGATACCGCAGATGAGATTCATAAAGGCAAACGCTCAACTCCGGTTGCGCCTGGGAAGATTCCCCCTGAGGTATACCAGGTGATATACGATCAGTGCGGCGGGTTCGTGGAGTGTGATGCTAATGCCCAGGTAATCTGGGAAGCCTGCCGTGATGCCATTCTTAACGGAGACAAAGGGTAAACGGCAGGTATCGCCTGTCATTTTTACCCTTGTGAGGAAAATCCTGATGAACCATGAGAGCCGAACTGTATACCTGAACACGGCCATTGAGGCCCTGTTGAAAGCTGAGGCGGCTCTGAACGAGCTGGCATTAGCCTATGTACTCAAACCAGGTGAAAAGGCAAGCGCATGCCATCCCCGAACCGGTACGCTTTCCACAGCTTCCCAGGTAAGAAAACTTCGCCGTGTTCTAGAAAAAAACAAGTTATGACGGCCCTTATACGCTGGCATAATGTACCGTGCTTCGCTCATCCCAGCAGTATGGGTTTTAAACTCTTCCATTTTTAAGAGTACGGGAAGAGCCTTATTATTGTCGCATACCCTACGGATGCATTGCAGTTCAAACCGCTGTTCGGTGCAATTATTGCTGTATCCGGCGGATTTGAAAATGACAGAAATAGTGATGTAAAGCTCCGCCATTAAAGAAATGCCCCGTAGTTTGGCGAATCAACTTTCTGAATTATCTCGATGAACACCATTTAAGGAAATCGAATGTGTGATTTTTGCAGGGCTGACGAAAATTACTTTCATATGGCAGAATGCGTGTATGACCAACTGGTTAAAGAGTATCCCGTAATGTGGCTGCGGGATTCAACCCGGATCGGGGCCTGCTACCTCTGTCGAGAACTGCTGTCGCCGGAGGGGATGGTCCTGGCGATGCAGAGCGCTTTCCCTGCGAAGGGATGGCGGCTGCGTATTTGGTACAATGAAACCATTGACGAAGAGATAGAACCGCAGCGTGGAGACTGTATTGAGCTGTCCTCCAGGGCGGACGCTCTGCTGTCCTTCATGTCGTTCCAGGAAAAGGTTTAGCGCTGCGGCCCCCCTCACAAAAAGGCGCTTTCCGCGACAAATCTGGTACGACCGGACAACGTTGAGTCAATTCTTGCTTCCCCGCAGAAGAATCCCTATGAAGTAAAGTAGAGGTAGGCATTACGCCCACCAGCAAACCTGATAACTGTTCTTTGCGTAACATCCTCAAACTTCTGGTGCCTTCGTAGACTGCGATGCGAATGCCCATGAGCTGAATTCACCGTATCATTTGACCGGATGCAGCGAGAACAGAAATGACAATGTTTGAACGATTTGCCAGACGGCCATAAAACTCTACTGGGTACAGAATAAGGACTGACCGCAATGGCTACGTTCTATGAGCTACCGACCAGTGAGAAGTCCATTGTTTCCGGTACGTGCCCGGACGAGCACCGGTGAAATTTTTCCCGACTGGATTACGCTAAGGCTTTTGAACGGTTTGCGTGAAGTGGGACTCTTTGGGTCTGGTTCTTGATTTATACAAAAGGCTATATGCCACAAGACGGGAGGAAAAAAGGGTTTCCCCGACTGGAGAAACCCTTTCAAAAGGTGCCGATGGCATACTAATCCACACCCCGAAAAGAGGGGGTTGCCCCCCTCTTTGTCAGCTACTTACCGGATTCGTAGGCCAGGATAGCAGATACCTCCCTTGTTCCGTCTTTCATCCGCAACTCGCAAAGCGAGTTTCGTGTGAGCCAGGTGAATATCAACAGCGTTAAACAAACTATTAATATGCACAAAACAATGGGTTGGTTCGGCATTTTCATGGCCTTCTTCTCCTGTCAACGCAAAGCAGAAGTGTCACCATCGGTGCGAAACAGAGATGTCATGCTTTGGTTCAGAGAATGCGTTTGACCGCCTCGCTATATACTTCCGAGCGTTCTCTTTTCCCAACAGAAATCACGAAAACGACAACTTTCTCGTCTATAACCTGGTATACAAGGCGATAGCCTGAAGACCGGAGCTTAATCTTGTAACAATCAGGCATACCACGGAGCTTGTTTGCTTCAATCCGGGGTGACTCAAGTACTTCAACCAGCTTCTTTTTCAACTGTTCACGTACCGTCGAGCCCAGCTTTCGCCATTCCTTTAGTGCCCGCTCGTCAAAATCCAGAAAATACGCCATCAGAGTTCATCCAGCGTCACACGTACTGGCTTAGGATTACGAAGTCGTTCTTTCACTATCTCCACAAGTTCAGCATCTTCATCACTCAGGAGTGTCTGTTTGAACGGCAAGCGTTCATTGTCAGCGATATACTCGAGCATGAGACGAAGCGCTTCAGAAGGAGTTACGCCCATTTTTTCAAGCGCGGCGTAAGAACGCGCTTTAAGTTCATCGTCAATACGTAGGTTAATGCTACCCATGTCTTACACCCCTTGTAATTACAAATGTCATTACAAGTATCGCACTACAACATGCTTAGGGCAAGTCACGAAGTAAGTCAGAAAGTAGTCGTAAGAACGGTGATCACTGTCCGCTTTGTGCCAGAAGCGGACTTTTTAAAAATATTGCGTGCCCAACAATTGGGCGCAGGTCACATCAAGTACCCTCAGAATTATAGAGAATACCTGAAATTTTTGTAGAGCGAGGTTTGTTACCCTGCCCGACCAGCGACATGTGGTTAGTTTAGTGATCAGAAATGTCGAGCGTTTGGTCGTTCATTGACGCGGGATCTTCCAACGGTTCCACATGAGTGGTGATATGGATAAAAGGCAGTGCGGTGCGGATATCATTCTCTATACGCTCGGCCCAGTCGTGCCCATATTGAACAGTCCATCGCCCAGGAACTAGGATGTGCATTGTCATAAACGCCCGCCCGCCAGCCTGGCGTGTACGTAGTGCATGGAAATCAAGCCCCTGTTCACGATATCCTGCCAGCAGTGACTCGATTTTTTTGAGTTCTTCCGTGGGTAGCGATACGTCCATCAGACCTGCAGCTGAACGACTCATAAGCTGATAACCAGTCCAAACGATGTTGGCTGCGACCAGCAATGCAACGATCGGATCGACCCAAAACCAGCCGGTCAGATAAACCAGTCCGACACCAAAAATGACACCGACCGACGTCCAGACATCGGTCAGCAGGTGATGAGCATCTGCCTCAAGAGTGATAGAGTTGTGCTGCCTGCCAGCCCTTAACAAAATGCGAGCCGTCACAAAATTAAGGATTGATGCGACTGTTGAAACCAGTAATCCGAGACCAATCTCCTCAAGCGGCTGTGGAGTTAACATCCGCTCAACTGCGGTATAGGCGATACTGGCTGCCGCCAATAGGATCAGAAATCCTTCGAAAGCACTCGAGAAATATTCGGCTTTGCCGTGCCCATATGCATGGTTCTCATCGGCCGGAAGCGCAGCCAAGGTCAGCATCCAGAGCGCCATTAGGGCTCCTGCGAGGTTAACTACGGATTCGATGGCATCAGATAGCAGACCGACCGAACCGGTCATTTTCCACGCCACACCTTTGAGTCCGATAGTGGCAATAGCCGTGGCAATGGAAAGCCAAGCGTAGTGCGTCAGCGGACGAGGTAACCCTTTTGTTTTAGTCATTATTAACTTCCTAAAATAGGACGACTAACTCACATTTCTATCCATGATAGATAATTAAACAATCATTTCGCCATGAATATTTTTTCGTTTTTATTAAATTTAATTAAAAAGTCTCTGCAAGTGCTGTTTCATCTTCTAGTAAACTAAATTTTATTTTTAGGGTTTTCTTCAACTTGAAGTAATATTATCTCACAACAGATTAGTCACTTAGGTTAACTGAGCGGCTTTTATATTTTTCAATTAAAATATGCAAAACTCCCATTGCACCATGTGCATAAAAATAGACCTCAATGAAAGTAGTAAAGAACTTATGCCAGTGGATTACTGTTTCAGCCAGATTTGACTGCATGGTATTCAACAAGAACCATAGGCCACCTGAAAGTGCTACAATTAGCAATGCTAGAACTCCAAATCCTTGGATTGTACTGGCAATACCTCCCGAATGTGCATCGGGCAGTCGGAAACTAGTCAACGTTTTTATATCTTGCTTAATACCACTAAAGTCAAGCCCTACCCATGAAAAATAATAAGTAAAACCTCTTTGAGTAAGCATCCAACTTAACATAATAAAACCACAAATAATCAGTCCTAACCCTGAAATAATGTGCATCCAGGTTATAACTCCTTCAAGACTATGTTCACCAATTGCTTCGGTCTCTGTCAGATTAGAGTTAATAATTTGTGATAATATTAGAAATGCCACAATGATGTGAAGAATACGAAAAAAAGGAGCGTAATCATGGGGTAATAGATTCCAGAGTCGCAATTTCATTAATGAGTCCTTAGTAAATTTATCGATGATCTTAATCATACAAAAGAATTATTAGGATAACCTTAATTCTTAAAATTGCAGCAGGCATTAGTTCACCTCTGATATGGCCACTTGCGAAATGGGAATGGTAACTGTTATTACTATGTGTTTACTTGCTGTTCTTGTTACGCAGCCCCTTAAACACATTACTTTCAAATATGATTTCCTGCTGGGTTTAAATATGTGTCTTTCTATAGTGCGGCAACCTATTTTTACACCAACTCATGAATTAAATAAGAATCATAAATTAAATGAGAGGTTTAATTCTCTTGCTTAACGCGATGATATTAAATGGAAATTTTAATTTTTGTAATTTATTAAACAGTTAGAATGAGACATGGTAAATACGATCTTCCTTTAGATAATTCTGATAGCACTTTTTCTACTGGGCAGTCTGCAATGTCCGCTTCACGCCCTGAGACATTCGACAAGCTTTTTATGGCTTCAGTAAGGGCGAGTGTCTCGCTTCGAGAGCCAGCAAATATTTCGCTTCGTCATAACAGGTTCTGGCCTTCCAGCAGCGGTAAATGATCCTTATCCATTTGAACGCCAGTGCCCGGATCGCAGACTGATGAGATTTGCCCTTTTCTCTAAGGCCCTGATAATACAGTTTGGCCCAGTATGATGAATTAACCGTCTTGGCAGCCCATTCAACAAAGGTCTGCCTGACGAACTTGGCACATTGCCATCGCCAGTGAACCCATGATTTTTGGCCGCTTCGTTCGGTCACCGGTGCTATACCTGCGTAGTTTTGAATTTCTTCAGCGCTGTTAAACCGGTCACGATTATCACCAAGTGCAGCAAGCATCCGTGGGCCCATGCACGGTCCCATGCCCGGAAGTGATTTGAACAGCCCCGCATCTGGCAATGTGTCAAACAGCGTTTCGATTCGTTCGTCATAGGTTTTGATGATTTCACTCACGACTTTAATTTGTGTCGCCAGTGCTGCTGCCATCAAAGCATTAGCCTCTATAACACTCGGGTCTGTAGTCAATGGGATCGCATTATCAATACTCGCAACACGTTGCTCGGTAAGGGCCATAGCGCGACCACCTTTGGCATTCAGAAAGTTGCGGATCGTGTCGCGTCTGGCTCGTTTCAGTTGTTGCAGACTGGGCCACCGGATAATCAGCTCACACAACAGTAAGCTACCCCGATGTGAGAACCACTCCAGTGGCTGAGGATAATACTGTTTAAGCGTGTTGATTATCCGGTTCACAAAGCGTCGTTTATCTTCAACCAACTGACGACGTTGCTCAACCAGTTGCTGAAGTAAGCGAATATCCGCATTGTCGGGTTCAATAGCTTTTATCTTCTGGGGGTAACGCAGCATTAACTCTAATGCCAGCTCGGCATCCTGCGGATCATCTTTAGCGCCGCTGGGCGAGAAGGCTTGCCGATAACGAGCCAGGGACAATGCGTGGACGGGGAAAACGGTGATAAAGGGGTATTTTTGAAGAGCATATACCACGGGGCCCTTCTTCAGTTCGAGAGCTATTGCGATTCTACCTTTTACTTTCTGGTGTAACTCAGTAAGCCAGGCATCAAGCGCTTCTGCTGTATGTTCAATCACATCGAATACGCGTTCACCGTTTTTAAACTGAACACAGACATCGTGTTTTTTATCAGCCCAGTCCAGACCAACGTGCGCAGCAAATTGATTAGTCACAGTCATCACCAACTCCTTTTTATCGGGGATTGGTATGCATTCCACGCTCTTCGAAAGAAATATAGCCAGCAGTTTATCTGCATGCCCTGAGTATTCGTTAGCGAACGTGGAGCACCTACTGGCTCGAAAGAAAAGCGGCGATCATCACATGATTCTCGCTCAATATTCGTAACCAGTAAGCGCATACCCTGAATCACTTCAAAGTGTAATTCTCAGGGTACGAATGACTATATCTCGCTCTTAGCGGACATTAGCATAGGCTATTTACCATAACGCCGCATTACGCGTACCGCTCAGACGGCCTGAGCGCGTTTCTGACGTGTCCCCGTTAAAAACAGTAACAAACCACCCGAAAATGCACGCCAGAAACGCTACGTAAGAATCTATCCTATGACTGGATATGCACTCAACTGAATAACGCCTGGTTTCAGTCCATTTTATCGGGATCAGCCTTCTTTCTGGGTAATTTAGGGGGCTTCACTTGCTGATTACTTTGCGTGCGGCGCGTGAGCCAAGGATGGTCAGCTTTAGGTTTTACGTAGAATTTTGAGCGTAAATCAAAACGGGCATTATCCACACGTTCATGGACACTTTTTTCATCATCCAGTGGTATAGGCTCCGGGCCATCAACATATTTTTCCCATCCCAACGCTTTCCCATCATACAGAACCTTAATTTCACCGTTAAAGCTTTCGCATACCGTGACAACCGAATGCCGAAGTCGATATCCCCGGCCTTCACTGCGAATCTGAAACGCACTGCTTTTGTACTGGAAAGTGAGATTTTTGGAGAGAACGCGCTTCGCCTGGAGGCTGAAGATATAACCCAGTTCCTCTTCAGAATGGTGTACATCAAGATGGGCGTTATCAGCAATACGAGGCGGCGTAGCAAACCGGTTGTTATAGGCTTCAATAAAGGTCGGCAACCATGCGTTTGCTGTTTCAATATCACTGATACCCTGAAGCCGCATTTCTTTGACCAGCCTGTCCTGCAGTGTCTGATTGGCACGCTCTACCCGCCCTTTTGCCTGCGGGCTGTTGGCATGGATTGGCTCGATGCCCAGTGTCTTTATCGCACGTGTGAACTGAGTCAACTCTCCTTCCCGCTCCGGGTTATTTACTCTGAATATACTGTGTCTGTCAGAATAGAGAGCCAGTGGTACGCCATGATCATTAAGGTAACCCCGGAGGGTTTCCATGTAAGCCCGGGTTGTTTCTGCAGGAGCGAATCGTAGCGCCATCAGAGCGCTGGTAGCATCATCGATAAAGACTATCAGTGTGCATTTGGGGCCCCGACCTTCAAACCAGTCATGAGGCGAGCCATCAATCTGGATGAGTTCACCGTAGGATGGGCGCCGCATCCGGCGCTGATAAATTCGGGCAAACTTACGACGACGTTCGCGCCATATGCCCTCCTCTACCATCCACTTCCTGAGAGTTTCAATGGATAAACACAAGCCGTGTATCTCGCGCAATTTTTCGCACGCAAGCGTAGGTCCAAAATCAGCGTAGCGGCCTTTGAGGAGTGAAATTACTGTTGCTCTGAATTCGGTAGAAAAGGAATTATTGGGACGCTTTCCACGTCGGCGGGAAACTAGACCAGAAGGCCCTTCATTTCTATACCGTTGCACCAGACGTTTAACCTGCCGAATAGAAATGCCAATGCGTGCCGCAGCTTGTTCCTGAGTAATATGGCGATTAAGTGACTCCTGAATAATGTGAAGTCGGTCGAGTTCCTTATGACTCATCGTAACAGTCTCTTTGATCATGAAAAATCCCCCAGAGAATTGTCTGGGGACATTTTAGAATGGTTCAAAGGGGACATTACAGCTTGGTGTTAACAATGGCCTTCTTCTCCTTGCATTTAAGCAGGCAAGAGGCTACTCTGAATGTGACTAGCATACAGGGGCCTCGGGTTGTACTGACCCCAAAAAGTTGGACAGTTAAACACGAGGCACATAGGTCTGGGTTCGATATTCAATTGGACTCAGACCTTTTAATTTCAGGCTAATTCTTCTGCTGTTGTAGTAGTCAATATATTCCGTAACAGCATCCTTCAGTTCGCTTATATTACTGAACTCGTCAAGATAAAAACACTCCGACTTTAAGGTTCCAAAGAAACATTCCACGACTGCATTATCCAGACAATTGCCTTTTCTGGACATGCTCTGTGTAATGCCTTGTTCTTTAAGGATGTTTTGATACCTTCTCATACGATACTGCCATCCCTGGTCAGAGTGCAGAATAGGATGCTCGTGAGGCTTAAGCTTTTTGAATGCCTGATCGAGCATATTCTCGACCATGTTCATCACAGGTCTTTCCGACAGGCTGTAAGAAATAACTTCGTTGTTGAAGAGATCTATTACTGGAGACAAATACAGCTTTCGCCCATTGACTGCAAATTCAGTAACGTCGGTAACCCACTTCTCGTTTGGCCGTGTAGCCTTGAAATCCCTTTGGAGAACATTGGGGGCGGTTTGCCCTACCTCTCCTCTGTAGGAGCTGTATCGCTTGACCTTAATCGCTGCCTTAAGCGAGAGGGTTCCCATCAGGCGCTGAACGGCTTTATGGTTAATCCGTTCCCCGTCTCGATGGAGAGACAACGTTACCCTACGGTATCCGTAACGACCTTTATTCTCGTGATAAATCTCACCAATACGCTTTTTAACATCCGCATACTTATCAGGCTTGCTGAGAGCCTTTAGATGGTAATAAAACGTACTGCGCGGTATCTCCGCTGCCTTGAGAAGCTCATCAAGAGGGTAAAACTGCCTTAGCTCGTTGAGTACTTTCACTTTTTCGCGGGATGAGCTAAGGCTTTCAGCTTTTTTAGATACGTAAGCCGCATTTCAAGGAATCGAACTTGTCTTTCAAGATCCTCAATACGTCGGTCTTTCGACAGCTCCAATGCTAACGCCGCTTTTTCTGGATCAACTGACATTGTAATGTTTCTTTTGGTGCCGATCTTGAGTGCGCGTAAACCAGCTTCTCCGTGCTCCTCATAGACTTTCAGCCACTTGGCTACAGAACCACTACCAGCAAGCATAAAGTGAGCAGCAGCCTGATTGAGGGACATCTGCTGCTCGGTCACGGCTTTCACGACCTTAATGCGCAACTCTGGATCAGCACTAACGCCTTTAGGTTTGGGAATTAAACCTTTTTCTCCATGTTTTTCATAGAGGGCAACCCACGTCCTGACCTGGGTTCGAGGCACACCAAAACGTGCAGAGATGATCCTGTAACCATCATCAGTTGTGAAGTAGTGATTCACGACTTCAAGGCGCTTTTCGAAGGGGTATTTTGGCTTTGACATATCAGGGACTATTCCATTTCATCGTCCAACAAAATGGGTGCAGTACAGGTTAATTGAAAAATTACTCGGGGCTTTCTGCTTTTACCACAGTCAAACAGTGTTACCGCTGGCTGGGGCAAAAGCCTCCAGCACCAGCGTTATTATACCACCCTGCCCTGATCAGCCAAACACCCCGCCTACATAAATTACTGATTTTTCATTTATTTGACATGATTCACTTCCGGTTGTCGGCGAAAGTCATTTTATACTAAAGAAAAGGGTAACGGGCAGCTGCTGGGTCGGAACATACAGTGCAGTTCCTGCCCGTTTAATTTCCGGATGCAATGGTAGGATCAGGAGGCACTGCTTCCGTTGATTAGGGAAATCTTATGTGCCTGAATACGGCTGTATTCGAGATGGGATGCAATATTACAGATGCGCTCCAGTCGATCATGCAGCCTCGTGTAGGTCAGTCGATGAATACCGGACATTTCATCAAGTAGCCAGCGCTTGATGTAAGGGTTACAGGAAAGCCGGGCAAGATCGTCGTCATCCACTTCGTCAAAGAACCAGTACTGCTCCATCGGGACTACCTGAAATATCCACGGCCGGGGATAGTCCCCTGTGACAACCAAAAACCATGCAAGAAAGCATAGACACAGCTCAACGACCATAAGCATCGAAAATTGCGAATAACTTAGACCGGGCACATAGGGTGAACTATCCGCAACATACCCCCTGAGCAATTCCGCCACAAGGTAGCCCAATAGCGTCAAGGCCAGCATCAGGGTCAGGATTAATCCCCCATTAAACGCTACCGAAGCCTTTTGAACCCGATCAGGTGCTGTCCGGCTGCGATAGTTGGTCACTACTCTTTCTACAAGTGCCCTTATGGCAGCCTGTTCTTTACTGACATCAGCTCCGGAAAAACCGGACGGGCTTTTATTTAATTCAGTCATACCCCACTCCTGTTATGTGCTCTACTTAACAAACACGTAGATCATACAGAGCTCACGGACGCACTCCTGCCAGATAAAGGAGGGAATTTGGCTGTAAGACGGTTAGCCAACAGTTCAGGTTATGCGTGGGATCCGCCCAGTCAGAAAGGATTCCGTTAATAACAGGCAAGGTTAAAGGCAGATGGACGGTGAAATTGTGGGTGCTAAAAGGGGGTATTACTCTTTTTCCTGCATAGCGGTTTTTTCAGCCCGGGTGGCCAGACGAACATTTCCGAAAGGCTCACGGACAAGCAGTGGCTTCTCCTTCTTCCAGCCCCTGATAGCCGTTTCTCCAAACCGACGTGGTGCATTGCCGTTCCAGCGAGCAATCACATGGTTATCATGAATTTCAATAATGACAACGGGGTGGACAATGACCGTTGAAATGGTGGTATTTCCCATTTTGGTACGGGTTACAGACCAAACCTGCATCCCGGATTCCAGCTGGCTGATTTTCATATTATATCCTTAAGCCATCACGAACTGCGCCACAAACAATTAATGTGGCGCAATTTACCATAAACAATAAACATCAGATACCCGTGAAAAGATTTCCCTTTATTTTAAAATTCTTCTGGAGAAAAAATGATATTTCCAGAAGAGGTCAGCGAAATTCAGAAACGGCCATCACAATGGTGCTGCGCTGACGCTGGCGTTCTGCCTTGCGCTGCCTGCGGCGATAGATCTGTTTTGCGCTGACGTAAGGGCAGTCCTCACGGGTATACCAGCAGCAGCCGCAAGGTTCGGGCCGGGGTTTTCCGGCAAGTCCAAATGGTTTCATCAAGTCACCTTTTTAATGTTTTTAATGGAAAGATACTTACCTAACCCATTGTTTTATAGGAAATAACGTTGTTGCATAAACAGATACAGATAACCCTCAGGAGAAAACATGCAAAGGTTATCAGTGATAACCGCGTCCAGATACCGAGTGTCAGTCTGTAAACGTTTTATCACCAGAAAATGTGCTGCCGCAGCCTTAATGCCAGAACTACCGTTTACAACATTATGTATACCCGCTTTGAATAACGAACGAGCATGAATTACCTTTTCCCGGGCCGCTTCGATCTCAGCATTAATAACGCATTGCCGCGCCTGGATGACTGCCTCTCCGGTTAAATCGCGGAAATTCATTAGAGATGTGATCATGATTGACTCTCCAGATTATGTGGAATCATTATAACAACTGGCACCACGCCACAAATAACCTGAGATAAATTCTTTGAAATATTCCTATATATAAGGAATTACAGTCGGAAAAGAAACAATGAAATAGCGCCGACCGCTTAAAATCGATAAATTAAAATGGACGGCACTGGAATGAAAAACTGAAAGTAGTAAGACCGTAATTATCCTTCACGGATGTAAGCTTTAAAAGAGGAGTACTGGCAAAGCTTTGCCAAGTACTTCGGCGGTTGTGTCTACGATTTTACGGATGTCATCGATCTGCGAAGGCTTATTCAACACCACCGTAAAAAGCTCTCCTTCGTTATCAGCCTGCTCGCAGTTTCCGTATCGGCTCCCGTCGTACAGCTGCACAATACGTGACATAGAAGACTTTGTTTGTTTCATGGCTTTGCACCTGCTTTTAGGCAGTTTGGTTACTGGTTATCAGAAGCTGGTTTCATGCGCTTCCGGCTGGGACACGAACTGGTATTTGACGCCGCCAGGCACACCTACTGCTTCGGCAATAGAGTCGCAAAGCCGCGATAAATCATTTAGTGTCATCGGATATTCAATATCTACTGAATATAAAGCACCTGCATTTTCAGCATCTTCGATGTTTTTATACTGGGCACTAAATATAGCAATGGTCTGAATTTCGTGGTTATGCATGAACCGGTCCTTATTAAATTATAAAAGCCACCCGAGAGTGGCCTGAGTGGAAACTTAAATCTGTGAAGTATATTTGAGAGATTTTTTGCGATCCAGATGCCGGGCAACAATGGTTCCGATAACAAGTAGCGTGATGACCGCACTGAAGAAGGTGCTGTCAGGGACGCCCTGGAAAAAATCACTGAAACTGTAAACAATAAAAATCAATGCGCAAAAATAGAAAACGATACGAACATAAGGGGTAAAAAACATTTTCATCGGTTGCCTTCCATTCAGGGAGAATTCTCAGTAATTACATCACACCTGAAGAGAAACTATTTTCGTATAAATGAGCATTTTCGACATATCAGAGGGGGGTTTTACTCATAAATGAGGTAGTAAGGGTCACACTTGAGATGAAAGTTACTTTCCTGGCTGCGAACGAACTATCTCAAATGTTAGAGGTGTGCGTTCGCCTTAAGAGCTTCATGCCCTGAGGAGCTCAACTTGAGCCGATAGTATAAACCTGGCTCCAGATGCCTTACTGGCTGGCATAACTCCACGAGGCCCAGCCGGAACAGGACCGGAGAGCTCCTGCACGTCACATCATCAGGATTCCCCATAAACGTACGCCGTTCTCTGGCCCGTCTGAAATTGCCAGAGATATCATAGATCGTGCCGGATGCCATCCGTCTTAACACGTAAATCTGCGCCCTTGTAAGCTTCTGGGCGGAACTGCTTAAACCTGACATACCTTCCCGGCCTTATATAAAACAATCCGCCAGCAGCTCGACTGGCGGACAATGTTTGACTGGAAACAGCAAGGACATACTATTTGCTGACAAGTTTGATATTGGTTTCACTCATTCGAAGTCGAAACTCCTGAAAACCCTGCTCTACCGCTAACTCCAGCCACTCAACGGGAATGGTATAGCTACAATCAGACCCACCCAAAGCGGCATCACAAGCGTAATCCCAGTCCTCATCCAGTTTTGGATTCATCCCCTGGGCGTAAGCCACAGTATCGCGGGATGCGGGAGAGCCCTCAAGCTCAGCATTAGTGATCAGGTATACACCATGACTGTGCGCGAGAAGCACTTTTGGCACCAGATGTGTGCTGGCAATTTTTGAGGATGAGGGAAAGAAAACCCTACCAGCTTTACGCGCCTCTTCTTCAGTCTGTCCCTCAGCGTTAAGGAGGGCTCCCCCCGGATAGCATGCCGGGTCATAGATCTGATCTGGGGTGACCGAAAACGTTTTTGCGGTGCGAATTTCTTCGATCAGTTTATTGATATCTGCCATTTCAAATACGAGAGTGGTCACAGGCTTACTCTCCCTCTTCAGTGGACAACATCAGATACTTTGTTGCCAGCAGAAGCTCTCCCACATCCTTGAGGGACAATTCAGCTTTGCCTTCTACGGCAAGCTGCAAGCGCTGTCGAATTGCATGAACAGAATCTGAAGATAAAGATGCCATTTTGCGCAAAACGGCATTAGCCTTTTCTACAGCAGGATACAGAATTTCTGAGTTGGTATTATCTTCGTCATTATCAAAGATAATTTCAGAATCCATATTGATGTTATCTTCAAGCCAGCTTGAAAGCACTTCAAGTAATGACATCACCTTTTCAATTTGCATATCGCCTCCTCTGTTAACATGAAACAAATATAACAAAGTGGCTTACCCGGCTAATAACCTGAGCAGAAAGTTTTCGAACTTAGTTTGAAAACAAGTTTTCTGCTCAGGTTAATGTTAAAGTCGCTGGGTAAAAGATAAAAGGCACTGAAGATGATTTAAGCATCAAACAGACTAAATAGGATTCCGTCTTTTATAACGCTTTTAAAATAGAATGAATGAAATATAAATTTTGCGTTTAAGAATGAACGCTGTAGAGGATGATTTATCCTGTGATATGCAGTTTGTGGCCTTTAAAAAGGCTTTATTATGGACTTGAATTGCAAAGAGAGCACCGACATTTTTCTGGGGGCTCCCGCAGAGAAAAAGCTGTGAGGTTATGAAGACGTATAGGAGGTATTCGGCGAAATACTGTATGGCCACAGGAGAGCTTCAGCACCCATATCCTGCCGCCTCGCTCGCCTGTGGTGATTTCAATATGTTCTACGTCATACCACGTAGTTGTATTTCTCACTTTGTTTATGCTTCCTGACACCGCGTGAACGCAATCTTCGTCTGGATGCGTTCATAGATGGAAAACTGCCTTTCAATGGAATCGGCATTAGACAGTAATTCATGAAGCTCAGCAGAATCTGTATCAGGAACGATAGCGACAGAAACTCCATATTTACGCCCAGTTCTGATCAGGTGCGCAAGTTTTTCCTTCTCTGATTCTGTGAGCATTGCCAGATCCCTTCCGGATACCTGCTCGATAAATGGACCAAGGTTTTTCGGAAAAAAGGGTTCGGCATCAGAATTATGTACCGGGAGCGTTTGCGGCTTATCGAAGCTATTGGACATGAAAAGAACCTTTATAGTTAGAGAGGTGGAGACTGAATGCGTAGCCCATTAAAATTAGTAGTGCCACACTCGAATGCTAATCATACTTTATGATGGCTATGGTAGGAATGGCCGTCAACTTAAACCGCCAGAAGCGAGCCATTCACCGTTAAAGTAACTTTCCCGTATGATGTTCTTTTTATGGAATGAGTTGTTCACACTCCTCTTTAAGAGCCGCCCTGGAACGAGATCGACAGACTTTGCTTAATGAAGAGCGTAATTGATGTTCATCAACCCCATCAGCGACAAACTGACCAATTTTCTTTTCAAGACGCTGCATTGCCTCATAAAGCTTGGCATCAGTATTATTTTTAAGAAACCTCAGTATATAATCAGCAATAATTTGAACAGGAGTAAAGTTACACATCATGTATCCTTAATAAGTTGTGTAAAAATAAAACCATAAAAAACATAATCAGAAGTAGATTATTATACTTGAGTAAGCTTTTCAGCTAACAAGCTGGAGAAGCAGATTCCGGTAAATTACTACATATTTGATAAAAGTTACTGAATAAAAAAGCCCAGCGTACCGGGCTTTCATTCAATTTGATTCTAAGAATCTGACTCGCCGCCTGATTTTTATACCAAGAAGAGCGAACAAAACGCCAACGAATGCGACGGGACTACCTACTTTAAGACAATTAACCGACGCTTTTGAAAAGGTATGTGATTTAGACATACGTTTTTGCTCATAACGAATCGCAAGTGGTGAGACGGATTTATCTAAAGCTGTCTTTTCCAATGCATAACGAACTTTCACGGGAATATTTGACTGTAATACACCAGACATATACGCCCTAACAACATTCTGTGTTAACTTCACATCTGGCTTGCCGAGTTTTATATGTAGTTGCGCCTTTAAATAGTTTACAGATACCTCTTCGCCTGAGGGCCAATTACTATCATTTAAATATGCGACAAGTTTATCGTATTTTTCATGTTTTACATATTTCTTGATAACCTTTACAGTCGAAGCTGAAGTGGCATCAGTCTCTTCCGAACCTAAAGCAGATGTAAAAACTGACAAGCCGATAAGAAAAGCGCCAGCAATTAGAAGCATCGGGAATATCTCACCTATTTCCTCCCCCTTTAAAATTTTAAAGGCAGTTGAAGAAACTACTAATAGCCCCATAATCCCTAATAGCAACTTAGAATATGTAGTTAGGAAGCCTCCAAATGCATCGCCAAAATCCGAAACCACTAACTTATCTTCACCTTCAGATGAATTGAAGAATGACAAGGGCACATCAATATCAAAGTCCAGAACTGAAGGTGAGAGGTGTAATGACAGCAACCACAAGCAAAGACCAAAAATCATTATCAGCAGGCCCGCACCAAATATCGCGAAACCTGAATTTCTAATCTTTATAGACCGGTGAAAAAGAAATGACAGTTCACGGGAAAAATCGTCACTACTCTTAAGGTTACGCACCATGATCTACCCCTTTTTGTGTCAGTCGGGTGCGCAAATTCTCACGCATGGCAAGAACCTGTTTTTCTGTTTCCCTGAGCTTAATAGCCCCTTCTCTCTGGATTTTAACAACATCGCCAACCGTCTGGATAAGCGTATCCTGCACCTCTTTAAGGGTGCTTATATCAATAACCAGCCGTTGGTTTGCTTTCATAGTTTCTACTGCATTGCGATGCAGTAATTTTGCATTACTACGGAGTAACTCATTGTGGCACTGTTGCAAATAGTCGGTGGTGATAAACTTATCATCCCCTTTTGCTGATGGAGCTGCACATGAACCCATTCAAAGGCCGGCATTTTCAGCGTGACATCATTCTGTGGGCCGTACGCTGGTACTGCAAATACGGCATCAGTTACCGTGAGCTGCAGGAGATGCTGGCTGAACGCGGAGTGAATGTCGATCACTCCACGATTTACCGCTGGGTTCAGCGTTATGCGCCTGAAATGGAAAAACGGCTGCGCTGGTACTGGCGTAACCCTTCCGATCTTTGCCCGTGGCACATGGATGAAACCTACGTGAAGGTCAATGGCCGCTGGGCGTATCTGTACCGGGCCGTCGACAGCCGGGGCCGCACTGTCGATTTTTATCTCTCCTCCCGTCGTAACAGCAAAGCTGCATACCGGTTTCTGGGTAAAATCCTCAACAACGTGAAGAAGTGGCAGATCCCGCGATTCATCAACACGGATAAAGCGCCCGCCTATGGTCGCGCGCTTGCTCTGCTCAAACGCGAAGGCCGGTGCCCGTCTGACGTTGAACACCGACAGATTAAGTACCGGAACAACGTGATTGAATGCGATCATGGCAAACTGAAACGGATAATCGGCGCCACGCTGGGATTTAAATCCATGAAGACGGCTTACGCCACCATCAAAGGTATTGAGGTGATGCGTGCACTACGCAAAGGCCAGGCCTCAGCATTTTATTATGGTGATCCCCTGGGCGAAATGCGCCTGGTAAGCAGAGTTTTTGAAATGTAAGGCCTTTGAATAAGACAAAAGGCTGCCTCATCGCTAACTTTGCAACAGTGCCGGCTCTACAGTATTAAGCTGCTGTAGAGCTCATTCAACCAAGCTCAAACTGTGCGTATTAAAGGATGCCTAACCTTTTTGTTTCATCGATCCACGGTCTGAATTCTTCCAGTAGATTATCATATAACTTTTCATCGCTAATCGAACCGAAATCATCCATGGCAAAGAAGTGGGTGTTATCAACCCGGCGGTCAGTAAAGTCATCCAGATTTTTGAGGATACCGTAGCTTGAACCACCCAGGCCGACAAACTTCCAGAAGATGGGGTAGTTGGCAGAACGCCGGATTGCATCTTTAATCGCCCGGGTCTTGCTGATCCCGCCATCGGTAATAAATACAACATACACCGGGATTTTCGAGTCCTTAAAGTAGTCGACTATTTCTTCCATCACAGGAGGCTCGTTGTTTGTCCCTCCGAGGCCCGGCAGGTTCTCCCAGGCTGAACGCTTTCCAGCCCCGCGAATGGACTGAATATATGTGTCCAGGTTGTCCAGTGTGACGTTTGGATACTTCTTATGCTTCTCTCCAAATCCCCAGACATCCATTTCACCGTCGTCGTCGAACTGGGCGGCAAGAACGGCGATGCGGTCCAGCACAGACTGAACGTTACCCTTACTGAACTGGCCACTCATTGAGCCGGATGCGTCAAGTACAAATGCAACCGCTGCCTCAAGGGTGTCCAGTTTATTTTTAGTAAGACTGACCGAGGCTTTTTTAGCGAGGCTTACAAGGCGCGGAGATCTGGTTTCCAGTTTCTTTTCCAGACTGATACGAGCAGGCTTTGCTGGCTGCGGAGCTGGCTGTGCGACATCAACGCCATAGCTAATGGCCAGAGGCTCAAGACCACCGTTGAAACCCTGCCCGAGCGCACGAAGCTTCCAGGCGCCATTGTGCCGATATACTTCACCCAGGATAATTGCTTTCTCACTGCGGCCCTGAGTCTCAGCCTGGAACTCAGCGATTCCTTGAGCCTGCATGCTCAACGAACTGAGCCCACTGATGGTATCTTCACCATCAATGACAACTGTGATTGCAATTTTACTGATGTTCGCAGGAACACGATCCAGTGCTATCTCAATGCTGGACTGCTGAGAACCGGTAACGAGCTTTACTGCCCCTTCAGGAGAAGACAGATTATTGTAAAAGATAAAGTCAGAATCGCCGCTGACCTTTCCCTGAGCATTAAGCAGGAACAGGCAGGTATCGGGTTCGCCTTTAAAGCCGGATTTGGTAGGGTACTGAAGATTCAGCCTGATCGCAGATTGCTGAAGTGGTATGTTTTGTCCGGATTGTAGATTCACATTAACTCTCCTGATTTTTGATTATTTTAAAGCGCAGCGTTTATATAGGTTCCCCTGGCTTAGTTCAGGACGCTGGATTTCTGGTGAGGCGTATATATGGTGTGACACCATATTTCATCACGTTGAAGTTTCTATACCTGTTGAATTGGAATTTCCATTGGTCGGGTATTTTATCTTCCAGAACCCGTGCCTTCATAAGTCGCAAACGTAACATATATCAGAGGGGCATGCTGTTGATATAAGGCACGGAATACAGGCTTTAACCAGCAACCAGAGAAAAATCCGTTTCCTGCCTTTAAAAGGCTCACGTCAGAATTAACATCTCTCTGCTTTCTGAGATTCCCGAACCCTTTCTGCCCCCCCCCTCCTGATAGCGGATCGCAACCAAAAAAAACCCCGGCATTGCCGGGGTATGATTCAGCGTTATTTTAGATGTTAACGCCGTGCTGGGAGGCAAGAGCCGCCAGGCCACCGGCAAAGCCCTGACCGACAGCTTTAAACTTCCACTCAGCGCCATGACGATACAGTTCACCGAAGACCATAGCGGTTTCGGTTGAGGCATCTTCAGACAGATCGAAACGGGCAATTTCCGTGCCGTTGTCGTTGTTGTAAACGCGCATGAAGCTGTTGCTCACCATGCCGAAGTTTTGTTTACGCGCTTCTGCATCATAGATGGTAACGGCAAACACCAGTTTTTTGATATCTGCTGAGACTTTGGTCAGATCGATTTTGACCTGCTCATCGTCGCCGTCGCCTTCACCGGTACGGTTGTCGCCCTGGTGCTCTACCGCGCCATCAGGGCTGGTTTTGTTATTGAAGAAAATGAAATGCGCATCTGACAACACTTTACCGTCTTCGCCTACTGCGAACACGGAAGCGTCCAGGTCAAAACCCTGACCATCGGTTACACGGGCATCCCAGCCTAGGCCAACCATAGCAACATTCATGGTTGGTGCTTCTTTGGTCAGAGATACATTGCCGCCTTTTACGAGAGAAACTGCCATTTTTAGCTCCTGCAAACAGTTGAATGAGGGCTGCATTAACAGCCCCGGGTAGAAAAGTTACTTTTTGATCAGGACGCGTTAATGCCGTACTGAGCACATACAGATGCCAGACCACCAGCATAACCCTGACCTACTGCGCGGAATTTCCACTCACCATTGTGGCGATACAGCTCGCCGAACAGCATGGCAGTCTCAGTGGACGCATCTTCGGTCAGATCGTAGCGAGCAACTTCAGTCTGGTTATCGTCATTAACCAGACGAATAAACGCACCGGATACCTGACCAAAGCTCTGGCGACGAGCCTGAGCATCGTGGATGGTCACAACGAAGATGATCTTGTCAACTTCAGACGGGACGGCGTCCAGTTTAATTTTCAGCGATTCATCATCACCATCGCCCTCACCGGTGCGGTTATCGCCGGTGTGCGTTACGGAACCGTCGGATGACGTCAGGTTGTTATAGAAGATGAAATCTGAATCGCCGCGCACTTTGCCGTTTGAGGCCAGCAGGAATGCTGAAGCATCCAGGTCAAAGTCCTGACCGTCTGTTGAACGCGCATCCCAGCCAAGGCCCACCAGGACGTTTTTCATTGACGGAGCTGCTTTACTTAGGGAGACGTTCCCGCCTTTGGAAAGAGAAACACTCATAAAATAACCTCTTCGATTAGTAATTGTTCAGGTTAACACTTAAGGGGATTAACTCCCCTTTTCCTCAGATTCAGGTTTGCCCGGGAACATGACGCTTGCGAGAATGCCCAGCGCCAGTACACCCAGTACAACATACAGGCTGGTTGTTGCCGCGATGCTGTAACCATGATGCCAGATGTGATCGGTCGCATTCAGGCCGAGTTTTGCCGCGATGAAGAACAGCAGCACGATAACGGCCTTCTCCAGATGAACCAGGTACTGTTTCAGTGCCTCAAGGACAAAGTACAGAGTACGCAGGCCCAGGATAGCAAACATCATGGCACTATAGACGATAAGCGGTTCACGACTGACGGCAATGATTGCCGGTACCGAGTCAAACGCGAACATTACGTCCGAGAGTTCAACCACAGCCACACACAGGAACAGCGGGGTCGCATACAGCGCCGCTTTTTTACCACGGCCAATGGTGACATCGCTGTTTTCTGGTTTCGCCAGTTCAGCATCCACTTCCTTCTGGTTAAGCAGGAAGGCATGCCCTCTGAGCTTCGGCCAGATAGGGAAGAAGCGTTTAACCATGCGGTAAGCCAGATGCTGGGAGTAATCCTCAATTTCATCATCGTCATCACCGCTTTTAAGCATCATGACCGCTGTCCAGGCAACGATAATAGCGAAGACAACTTCAACATACGGCCCCAGACTCAGCAGGCTCGTACCGATGGCGACAAAGATGCCCCTGAAGACAATGGCACCAATGATCCCCCAGTAGAGAACACGGTGGCGATAACGATCCGGAACGGCGAACCAGGAGAAGATGGCCATCATGACGAACAGGTTATCGACCGACAGCACTTTCTCCAGCGCATAACCCGTGACAAACAGACTGGCAACCTCAGCACCGTGGTGGATATAGAGGAAACCGGCAAATGCCATCGCAACCACAACCCAGAATACGGACCAGAGCGCCGCACTCTTCAGCGAAATAGGCTTGTCATCACGGTGCATAAACAGGTCAATAAAGATGGCACCGACTGAAAGCGCAATAAAAACAATGACCGTTTCAGTCGGGAAGCCGATGTGTGTGGAAACCATATTTTACCCTTAGGGATGTGGATCAGAGGCCAAATTCAGCCGGGTCGAAGCCCAACGCGATAGCGATCTCGCGGGAGGCCAGTTTCTCGTCCTGATCGAAGTTACCGTCACTTTTCGCAACGGCAATACCAACACGTAAGGCCAGCTGAGCGGCCTCAGGCTGATCTTTCAGCGCCAGGATGTATTTCATGGTTTCGCCCTTGCCGATTTCAACATCGAAATCGAAGCTTGAAACCAGTTTATTGAAGAACTCAATCACCTCATTGGTATCGAAGACCTTCAGCTCTTCTGAAGAGCGCAGAAAGCCCATCATTTTCTGCTTTTCTTCCGAACTTACGCCGTCACTCGATACGGCAATACGGGCACATACAGCAACGGTGCCCTGCATGAATTTTTTGTTTTTGAAACGGCCAACCTGGCGGGTCAGTTCGTCACGGCCTGAGTTAATGGCACCTTTAACTTTGTCGAAAAAGCTCATACCTGTTTCCTTTGTTGCTGTGTTATTTAGAACCGGCGCTCCAGCGAAATCCCCAGCCAAATGCCCGGTCCATTTCGTCCTGGCCTTTGAAGTACTGGTTAATTCGCTCGACTTTAATTGCGCCGTTTTCGTTTACGAGTCTGGCAATGGCGCACAATGTGCGACGGTTTTCACCTTCGGTCAGGCGGGTCTCAATGGGCGGTTGATCCGGCACATGAATGGTGACCACACCATCAGTCTTGTCCCAGCTGGGAACACCTTCATAAATAAAGGCGTAAATCAGCACTTCGCGGATATGCTTCCATTCACGTCCATTGATATGCAGCCACTCGCCGTCTGATACATCACCCGTCCGGTCATCGCCCTTGAGCTGAACATACGGTTCATCGCGATAATCACCGAATGCATTACCGAGCGCCTGAATGACCGATTTATACCCGTCCTGAAGCTCAACAAAGGCCCCCAGATCCAGGTCGATTCCTTTGGAGCCGAACATGCCTGCAAAGCCTGATTTGCCGCTGCCCCGGTGCCAGTTCAGGTTGATCCGGATTTCACCGAAGTTATCCCGTTTGGTCAGGCTGATTGCAGGCTTCTCTTTTGTCAGCGATACCTTGCTCAGGCTGATTTTTGTCTCAACTGGCGGAGGGGTTACAACCGGAGGAGTCGGGGCTGCGGGAGCCGGTTCGTCGGCAATATTTACGCCGAAATGCTCTGCCAGCGGTTTAAGTCCACCGTTGAACCCCTGCGCAACGAAGCGGAATTTCCAGTCATTATTACGACGGTAAAATTCACCCAGAATTAAGGCTGCTTCCTGACGGCCGCTCAGTTCGACACTGCCGCTAACCAGGCCGGTAGCCCCTTGCTCCACGTCGATGGAAAGATTACGAAGACCGGACACCGTCTGCCCACCGTCACAGGTCACGGTGAACGCAATTTTCTGGACATCAGGTTTCAGCCGGTTGAGCGCGACAGTAAAGGTTGAGTACTGGCCTTCACTGACCAGGCTGACGGTACCATCATCGTTACGTGGCTGACCATAAAACACCATGTCCGCATCACCCTGCACCTTCCCGTCGGCATACAGGCGAAACGCCGAAGCATCCACCTGGCCGCCCGAGGTGATCCGGACCCGCAACTCCTGGGCTGGAACGGGGGCATTGCCCCCCGGCGTCAGGTTCATTAGCGAATAACCGCTGAAACGATATCGGAGTGCATATCGTCAATTGTGCGGCCGCGACAGGCATGGCCAAGGGCGGTAAAGTCCCAGTTGCCGTTATTACGGCGCAGCGAAGAAATAACGATCCCGGTATGTGAGCCCTGCTCAGTCAGCTTGTAGCGAGCCAGCTCTTTGCCGGTTTGATCGACAACGCGGCAGAACGCGTTTTCGACGTCATTGAACGACTGACCACGGAAGCTGTTTACCGTAAACGCCAGGTATTCAACGTTTGCAGGCAGTCGGGAGAGGTTGACATTAATCACCTCATCGTCACCGTCACCTTCACCGGTCAGGTTATCGCCACTGTGCACAACAGCGCCGCAGGTGGATTCCAGTTTGCGGAACCAGATGGTGTCAATTGTTTTACCGGTGCTGTCCATTAATACGCAGCCAGCATCGAGATCGATTGAGTCGTTGCCTCCAAACAATCCTCCAAGAAGACCTTTTTTCTTAACCGGATCCCAACCGAGACCGAAATGAAGCTGGCTTAATGCAGATGATTCTTTGCTGAGTGATACCGTCTGGTTCTTAACTAATGAAACCATGTTTTATTCCTTAAAATGGTAATGACCGAGACAATCAAAGGTATATTTAGTAACTGACGAAGAAAATCATATCATGATGAAGTTCTCTGACAAGGGAAATTTTGGTAGTTTTCTGTAAAAACACAAAAAGAAATCCTTTTCAGGGTGTTAATTTTCTAAGTTTAATTTAAATATCAATGTGTTATCAGGAATCCAAAAAACCTGACGCACTCCATAACCACAGGAGTTATTAATCATATTATGATTGACATGTAGCTTAGACACTCATAGACTCACTTCTCAATCATAAATTTGCATGGCGTTCCGGATAATTAAAAAAAATGAACAAGAAAATTTGGTTTATGGAAGGTTTATCCTCCCAGCGAGATATTATTCAGGGGGTAAAATCATTTGCAAAAAAAAATAATTTTGCCATTACCGTTTTTGCCTCCCACCGTAACGAAAGAAATGAAATCCTTTCCGTTGCCGACTATTCTTTGACTGAACCTGAAGATCCTCAAAAACGTCTTCAGTTTATCCAGGAAACCATTCAGTCCTACGGCATCCACCATATTCATACTGGCCGTAACAGCCAGTGGTTTGAAGAACACCGTTCAGCCATTGAATCGACCGGTGCCACCCTTACTACCGGTGCAACGGGCGTCGACTGGTTAACTCTGGCTGACGAAAAAGTTACTTTTGCTCAGTTTATGGAGCAAAAGGGTCTCCCGGTCGTACCATCCTGGCGGGTGAATACGCTGGCAGAATTAAAAACACACCTCGCGGCCCCGCCGTTCACTGACAGCCCGGTATGCGTGAAGCCGGTGACGGGTATCTATGGCATGGGATTCTGGCGCTTTGATGACAGTGCTTCGCCTATGGCCGTCTTTAATCATCCCGAACATCGTCTGGTCAGTCCGCAACAGTATATTGCAGCAGCATCAGCTGCTGAGTCGTTTAAACCCCTTGTTTTGATGCCGTACCTGCCAGGCCCGGAATTTTCCGTCGATATCCTCGCGGATAAGGGCGAAATACTCGCAGCCGTGGGACGCCGTAAGGAAGGGGTTATCCAGTATCTGGTAAACGAAGGAAGCGCCTGGGAACTGGCGTGTGACTGCGCCAGGGTTATGAAGGCCGACGGGCTGGTGAATGTTCAGACGCGAAACGATGTGAATGGCAACCCGGTGCTGCTTGAAACCAACATGCGTCCGTCAGGGGGGGTGGGTTATACCCTTCACAGCGGGGTGAACCTTCCTGGGTTATTTGCTGCCTTTAAGCTCGGTCTGATGTCTGAAGATATGGTGCGCCAGAGCGCTAAAAACACCTTTTCTCCGGTTGCGGTGAGATCCATTACGGATGTAATTGCATACCCGGAATCACTCTCTAACCTTCTGAATTAAGGCGTATTTATGTCTGATATCCTCGAAGATATGATTTATCGCCGTACCCTCTCATGCGGTACGATTCAGGTAACCCGCGACCAGGGTGAAGTTTCGCTCGATGACCTGTTTGACATCGCTGAAAGACGTAACCCGAAACGCGCCTTTCTGTTTGTCAGCAAAGTACTCGGCAGGCACATTCCCGTGCCACCCTCAGTCATGCGGCAGGCCTACAGACAGCTTGCCAGCCAGTTCCCCTCGACACTGACAGGACCCGTACTGTTTATCGGTATGGCTGAAACCGCCGTTGGGCTTGGGGCCGGTGTATTTGATGAAGTGCGCCACCAGCATCCTGAATCTGTCTATCTGACCTCTACCCGTCACCCGGTTGATGGCACGTTGCTTTGCGAGTTCAAGGAAGAACACAGCCACGCCACCGATCATCTGATCTATCTGCCAGATGATGAAGAGAAAAGACGTCGTGTTACCAACGCACGAACGCTGGTTTTGATTGATGACGAGGCAACCACCGGTAATACCTTTATTAACCTGCTTTCAGCCCTGCGTAATACCGGCAAGCTTCAACATATTGAACAGGTTATAGCCGTTACGCTTACCGACTGGAGTGGCAAAGCCTTGTCCGAGCGCAGCACCTTACCAGTCACTTCGGTTTCTCTTGTAAGCGGTAAGTGGGGATGGACCCCATTACCTGATGCACCTGTCCCGGACATGCCGAAAGTCAACGTAACTTCACGAGGAGAATGGGACATCCAGGGAAAACAGTCCTGGGGCCGACTGGGGATGCTCGCACCTGCGGCCGATCTCGGCCATGAGGTCTCCGTCCACAAGGGGGAACGTATTCTGGTTCTCGGGACCGGGGAATTCGTCTGGGAGCCGTTCCTGCTTGCTGAACGGCTCGAAGCTGCCGGAGCACAGGCATTTTATGGATCGACCACCCGCTCCCCTATCGCCGTTGGTTATGCCATTGAGTCCGCCATTTCCTTTACGGATAACTACGGGCTGGGCATCCCCAATTTTGTCTATAACGTCGCCCACCAGCAGTTTGACCGCATTCTTGTGTGTACTGAGACACCCGCAGAAAGTATTGACACGCAGCTTCTTAAAGCGCTGGCTGAGGTTGCGGCCGTCGTGGAGATTGTTACCTATGAATAAACCCGTTGTTCTGAGCGACCTTGACGACACGCTCTTTCAGACCCGTCGTAAAATGGTGGACGAGCTGGCCCTGGAGCCATTCCGTACCGGTGCCGTTGATCGCACCCTGAATCCACGAAGCTTTATGACGGAAGAACAGTCCATGTTGGTGGACTGGCTCCTGGAGCAGGCTGAACTCATACCCGTTACCGCACGGGGAACTGAAGAAATCAGCCGCGTACGGATCCCTTTCCACTCCTGGGCAATCACCACTCACGGGGCCGTCATTCTCACGCCAGAAGGCAAACCCGACGAGGAGTGGAAGGCCCATATGCTCGGCCAGCTGGCTCCCTATCAGGAAAAGCTGACATCGATGCAGCGTCTGATCACTGAAATGATGGACGCAAAAGGGATCAATGCCTGGGCAAGGCTGAACTTCGAATACGGTGAAACGGCGGTTTATATGGTGATGAAGCACCGCGACAGCACCCGCCTTGACGAGCTCAATGCCATTGCAGATGAGATAGAAACGGTGTTTCCGACCGAGGGCTTCTACATCCACCGCAACAGTAATAACGTGGCCTGGCTTCCCACCGCGGTTGAGAAAGGGCTGGCAGTCAGATGGCTTCTTGAAAAACTTCGGGCTGAACGCGGAGTCTTCCCCGTAATTGGTCTGGGCGACAGCCTGAGCGATCATCGTTTTATGAAACTGTGCAGCTGGTTTGGCATCCCGCGTCAGAGTCAGTTTGCAGATGCCATTTCACAGCGAATTTTTGGAGAAAATTAAAATGCAGCCACATGACACATTTACCGGCTCATACCAGCCCGGTGACGTGGAATTTCTGCTAAAGCCGGTAGTCATTGAGATGACGCCGGTTGAGCAAAAAGAAGAGCTGATTCAGTCAGGGAAGAAACATTATTCGGACATGCTCAGTCAGGAGCCAGCGCCAACACAATGGCATCTTGATTTGTTTCACCGGGCGCTGGATCGGGGCGCAGAGAGACTTGCAAAAGAAGTCACACAGCTCGCTATTGCTCTGGCCGAACGCTTCGGTGATGAGCCCATTGTACTGGCCAGTCTCGTCAGAGCTGGCGTGCCGCTCGGCGTTATGCTGCACCAGGCCCTGCGTGACATGGGGAAAACCTCATGGCATTACGGTATCAGCATTATCCGGGATCGTGGAATTGACGGTGCAGCCCTCGACGTCATTGAAGAGCGCCATGGTACCAGCGGTATTGTCTTTGTTGACGGATGGACAGGTAAAGGCGCAATTACCGGAGAGCTTGTACGCGCACTGAAAGATCGCCCGGGCTATCCTGAGCAGCCGCGACTGGTTGTCCTGGCCGATCCCTGTGGCTGCTCCTGGCTTGCAGCCAGTGATGATGACTGGCTCATTCCTTTTGGCATCATGGGTGCGCCGGTATCAGGCCTGATCTCCCGGTCAGTATGGTCCTCTGAAGGATTACATGGGTGCATGGTTTGCGAGCATCTCAGTGAATTCGAATGCAGCCGGATGCTTGTCGATACCGTCGCCCATTTCCGTAAGAAGTTAACCCCGTCATCCCTCGCTACCCTGAGCTGGAATATGGAGTCAGCCCGGGTCTTATGGCAGACAAGTCGCGACGTTATCGCGTTCCTGGCCGATGAATTTAAAGTGGACAGCGTCAATCGTATTAAACCCGGTATTGCTGAAGCAACCCGGGCTGTATTACGTCGGGTACCGGACCATGTATTTGTGCGTTCTATTGACGACCCGGACGTTGCCTTGCTTGTAGGGCTTGCTCGTGAAAAGGGAATAGTTGTTACAGAAATGGGGGGAACCCTCGGCCAGTATCGGGCTGTAACCATTATCAAGAAGGTACTCTGATGAAAAATCGTCTTTCTCCCTGGAATCTGGGAGCCACGCTATACATGCCTGCAACACGGGAAGATATTGCTGATGCCGTCCTGCACGGGAAAATCCCGGGTTTGCGCTCTCTGGTGATTTGCCTGGAGGATGCTGTCAGTGAAGCAGACATCCCCATCGCCCTCAAAAATCTGGAGCACCTGCTGCACGAGCTCAGTAACAGCATGCGTAGCCTGGGTAAAAATGACTGGCCTCTGGTGTTCATTCGCCCTCGGCATGCCGAAATGGGCAGATGGTTAAAAGCGCATTATGATCTTTCCGCTGTCGATGGGTTTGTGTTGCCGAAATTTACCCTCAGTTCGTTAGCTGAATGGTGGGATATCATGGGCGGGACTCACCTGTGCATGATGCCAACGCTGGAAACAGAAGACGTCTTTGACGTGGTTCAGATGCGCGAGCTGGCCACTCGCCTGGTGGAACATCCCTGCCACGACCGCATTATTGCGCTTCGAATCGGCGGCAACGATCTTATGAACGTTGTGTCGCTTCGCCGCCCCCGGGACCTGACGCTGTATGACAGCCCGATGGGCTACGTCATCAAAATGCTCGTTTCAGTCTTCGGCCCGCGTGATTTTGCCCTGACCGCGCCCGTATGTGAGCATATTGACGATCATGCCGTTATGGCCAGAGAGCTGGCTCTTGATATGGCACATGGGCTTGTTGGGAAAACGGCCATTCACCCGGGTCAGATAGAGGTCATTCAAAACGCGCTGATGGTCACTCAGGGTGAGTATTCTGACGCTCTGCGGATCCTGAACTCTACCCAGGCCGTGTTTAAGTCGCAGGGAGCAATGTGTGAACCCGCCACACATCGCCGCTGGGCGGCTGGCATTCTGGACAGAGCTCGTTTTTATGGGTTACAGAACGAGCAAAGCGCTGATGGAATCAGATTACTTACCGTGACCCAGCATCATTAAGGAAATCATAATGGGGTTCAGGTTCAGAAAGTCGATCAACATTATTCCTGGCGTTCGCCTCAACCTGAGTAACGGTGCACCGAGCCTGAGTGTCGGGCCGAGAGGTGCTTCCGTTTCTTTTGGTAGCCGGGGGACCTATGCCAATCTGGGCTTGCCCGGTACCGGGCTGAGTTACCGTACCCGGCTTGACCGGGCCGCGCGTTCCGGAGGTGGAAACCGGACGGCAACCGACCCGGGGCTCAGACAGGCGCTTGAGCAGGAAGCCGCTGAACTCATGTCAGCGGTAACCGCAATCCGTAATATTCACGAGCTGACGCCGGATCCAAAAACAGGCATCAGCTGGGCAGAGCTGGAAGCAGTATACCTGCATAACAGAACGTCGCCTTTTCAGGTTCCGGCACCGGTGCGTCCAGAAAAGCCAGACTACCTTGCATTGCCGGAAAAGCCTGCCGAGAGCGAAGGCATTAGTTTTCTGGGTAAATGGTTTGAATCGGAATCAGCTAAAGCTGAGCGCCACGCCGAAAATCTTCGCCGGTGGCAGCAGGAGCTGATTGATGTGGAGCGTGAGAATACCCTTCGACAGCACCGGTACCAGCAACAACGGACGGCCTGGGCCGAACAGTATGCAAACTGGAAGTTTGAAGCAGAAGAACATGAAAAACGGCTCGCCACGGCTCAGGCAGATGCCCGGCAGCAGTTCCGGACAGACGCCGCGTTTTTCGAATCATACCTGGCGGGTGTGCTGGCAGAAACTGAATGGCCGCGTGAAACGATTGTTGCATTTGAAGTAAAGCCGGAGCTATCAGCAGTCCTGCTGGACGTTGATTTAGCTGAGATTGAAGATTTCCCTGATAAGATTTACGGCGTTAATGCCCGGGGCACGGAGCTGACGGAAAAAGCCATGACGCAAAAAGCCGTACGCGAAAACTATGCCCGCCACGTCCATGGCTGCTTGTTCCGCCTGGTCGGTATCGTTTTACATACGCTACCTTTCGACAACGTGATTGTGTCAGGCTTTACGCAACGGGTCAGTAAGCGGACCGGCTATCTGGAGGATGAGTATATCCTGTCCTGCAAATGCACTCGCAGCCAGATGTCGTCAGTAAATTTTGCAGGCATAGAACACATTGATCCGGTTGAAGCGTTAGGCGATCACCCGGTTATTCGAAAGATGAGCAGTACCTTCATTTTTCAGCCTATTGAACCACTAACCCTTTAAGCAGGCTAAATCTTACGATGCAATTAAATACCAGACAGGCCCGGATTTTTAAGCTTGCCAACTTACTGGGCACCGGCAAGCCCGTTTCCGCTGCCGACATTATAACCAGTCTGGAATGCTCAGAGCCGACATTAACCCGGGCCCTCAAAGAGCTACGCGAGTCATATTCTGCGGAGATCAAATACAGCAAGGCAGGTCATTCCTACCATCTCGTTAATCCGGGCCAGCTGGATAAAAAGACCCTTCGCCGGATGAATGAAGCGCTCGCACAGAATGCTGAACTGAAAACCGGTGAGTCTACAGGGAAGGTCGTACTCGATAAGGATAAAAAAACAGCCGTGTCCTTATCGCTACGCATGCGGATCTTAAGAAAAATTGACCGTCTGGCTGCGCTGAGTGGCTCGACCCGAAGTGAAGCGGTAGAGAAGCTGGCTCTGCACTCCGTTGACGAACTGATAAAAGAATACAGCGCTAAAAAGTCCTGACGCTAAATCTCAGACCGGGGTGAAAACCCCGGTTTTGTCATATTTTACCTCTGTATTGGCGTGACGTAGTTTTGATCTATTCTCCTCCCGCAATGCCAGCAGCGCCTTACTGACTACAAAACCTGGTGTCTTGACATCCTCTTGTGCTACACATCAATCTTTGGGCGTTTTACACTCCATTCATGCAGATCTGTGATGTATGATGAATTTCATACATAAGACAGTTTATTTGTCCGAGTTTTTTCAGAAATCTTATATTCCAGTCCGGTCTGAATTATTTTTCTGTTGATAAGAGGCCATTCACATGTCGGTAATTCTATGGTGGTTAACTTATTTCTTTAATGCCGCTTCTGAGTATTTAATCTCCACCCGACAGATGTCGTGCCGTTTTATCAAATCAACAAACCCTGGCCTCTTCCTGAAACTACTCTCCTCTTCCGATCTCTTAAGAAGGAATTACATTTGAGACGCTTACCCGTATATCTGCTACTCGACACGTCCGGCTCTATGCACGGAGAGCCTATCGAAGCGGTTAAAAATGGCGTTCAGACGCTGCTTACCACGCTGAAACAGGATCCGTATGCACTCGAAACGGCTCACGTGTCAGTGATCACCTTTGATTCTTCAGCCCGACAGGCAGTCCCCCTGACAGACCTCCTGAGTTTCCAGATGCCAGCACTAACAGCCAGCGGCACCACGTCTCTTGGCGAAGCGCTTTCCCTCACGGCCAGCTCCATTGCCAAAGAAGTACAGAAAACGACGGCTGACACTAAAGGTGACTGGCGTCCCCTTGTATTCCTGATGACGGATGGAAGTCCGAATGATGACTGGCGTAAAGGCCTGAATGACTTTAAAGCGGCCAGAACCGGCGTTGTTGTGGCATGTGCAGCCGGGCATGATGCCGATACCAGCGTCCTCAAAGAAATCACTGAAATCGTGGTTCAGCTCGATACAGCTGACAGTTCGACGATTAAAGCTTTCTTTAAATGGGTCAGTGCGAGCATTTCGGTAGGCAGTCAGAAAGTGGAGTCCAGCAAAAAAGAAGTGATCGGTCTTGAAGACCTGCCACCGCCGCCGCCAGAAGTAAATGTGGTCTTATAATTTTATTGATTAAGGGGATATCATGTCTGTCAGTCTGAGCAAAGGCCAGGGCGTAAGCCTGAAAAAAAATGAATACGATCTCTCGTCCGTTACTATCGGCCTCGGTTGGGATATTAATGAGGAAAAGAAAGGTTTTCTCGGCGGGATCTTTGGTAAAAAAGAAGAAGAATACGACCTTGATGTGATCGCTTTCCTGTGTAATTCAGCCGGAAAGGTGACCGATCTCGGCAATGTGGAAAATGGTAAACCAACGCTTGTGAATGGCGATATCATCTTTTTCAACAGCCTTCGCCATAAGTCAGGCAATATCTGGCTGACGGGCGATAACCGAACCGGAGCCGGTGACGGTGACGATGAGCAAATTATTGTGCGCCTGAATTCCCTTGACGCTCAGTACGAGAAAATTGTGTTCATCGTTCAGATCTACAATGGTGAAAAGCTCCAGCAGCACTTTGGTAAAGTTCAGAATGCCTTCATCCGGGCAGTAGATGCCCGTAATATTGAAATGGCACGATTCGATCTTTCTGGCGGACCCGCCTTCGCCAGCCAGCGCTCCATGGTCTTTGCCGAGCTGATACGCGAGGCTACAGGCTGGAAACTCAGGGCAATTGGTGAGCCTTCAGAATCAGATTCGTTTGTCTCGCACCTGAGGAATTACATGTGATGCGCCGCCTGCCTGTTTACCTTGTTATCGACACATCCGGCTCGATGCGCGGTGAGTCAATCCATTCCGTTAACGTTGGAATTCAGGCGATGCTTAGCGCTCTTCGCCAGGATCCCTACGCCCTCGAAAGCGTTCATATCTCCATTATCACCTATGACAATGAGGCGCGTGAGTTCATTCCTCTCACGCCGCTGGAAGACTTCCAGTTTTCTGACATCGTTGTGCCAAGCGCAGGCGGGACGTTCACCGGTGCTGCCCTTGAATGTCTGATGCAGTGTGTTGAACGGGATGTACGTCGCTCAGATGGTGATACCAAAGGAGACTGGCGTCCTCTGGTATTCCTGATGACTGATGGAACCCCTTCTGATGCCCTGGCGTACGGTGAAGCGGTAAAAGCGATTCGCGGCCGGGGATTCGGATCCATCATTGCCTGCGCCGTTGGTCCTAAAGCAGGCCATGAGCACTTAAAACAGCTCACCGATAAGGTTGTGTCTCTGGAGACGCTAGATTCAACCGCGTTTGCAGGTTTCTTTAAATGGGTATCGGCCAGCGTGTCTTCCGGCAGCACAAGCGCGGGGATTAATAACGGAACTGATACCCTTCCCCCTCCTCCACCAGAAATCCAGCTGGTGCTCTGACAGACAGAAAGGTGCTGTTTCCGGGCAGCACCTTTCTGTACAGCAACGTTTTCTGCTGGCCGTACCAGCCGTACGAGGAAAATTATGAGACGCCTTCCCGTGTTTTTTGTCCTGGACTGTTCAGAGTCCATGATTGGTGAAAACCTGAAAAAAATGACTGATGGTCTGCAAATGATCGTCGGAGATTTAAGAAAGGATCCACACGCACTTGAAACAGCCTGGGTCTCGGTAATCGCATTTGCCGGTGTAGCCCGTACGATTGTACCTCTTCACGAAATTGCCTCGTTCTACCCTCCCCGCCTTCCCGTTGGCGGCGGTACGAGCCTTGGAGCTGCATTGCGTGAGCTGACCGTGCAAATTGATACCCAGGTCAGAAAAACCACTCATGAGGCTAAAGGCGACTGGAAACCCGTCGTGTATCTCCTTACCGACGGACGTCCGACTGACGACACAACCGCAGAAGTGAAGCGCTGGAAGGATCACTACGCGAGTAAAGTGAATCTCATTGCCGTTGGCCTGGGGCCGTCAGCGGACCTGAATATCCTGCGGCAACTGACAGAGAATGTCATGCTGTTCACCGAATCTCAGGAAGGGGACTTTACCCGCTTCATCAAATGGATCACGGCCTCGGTTACGGCGCACAGCCGCAGCGTCGGGGACGACAAACAACCTGAGCTCAGCCAGACTGAATACATAGTCCGGCTGGCCAAGGACGAGCCAGTAAAAGCGTACGACGAAAACTGCGTTACGCTTACCGGCCGTTGCAGCAAGACCCGTCGTCCGTACCTGATGAAGTATGAACGGCCACCAGCAAGGGTTTCCGGGCTCGATTTCAGTCTGAACCTGAACAGCTTTAATATTGCCGGATGCTATCCCATCGATGAGGACTATTTTGCGTGGTCAGATGCCACCGCTACCGGTTTGCAGGTAAATACCAGCGAACTGCATGGCGTACCGGGTTGCCCCCACTGCGGTAATGCCAGTGCGTTTGCCCTGTGCTCATGCGGAAAGTTGCTGTGTATTGACGGCCCGGATGACGTGATCTGCCCGTGGTGTGAAACAGGCCTGTCATTCAGCAATGATGGCGGAAACACTAACTTCGACGTAAACAGAGGGAGAGGTTGATGTCGCAAAATGCTTTACTTGAAGAGAAGATTATCCGCTTAGTTCTGTCTGAGCTGGGCCACCCTGTTGAAGGTGAGCGGCTTTTACTTCTATCGCAGGACCCATCCCTTACCGAAGAAATTATGCGGCTTAAAGAGCGGATTGAGAGCCTTGCACAGGGTTTATCTGCGCGGGTTAGCGAAGGTGATAACGACGCAGAGATTGCCGCCTCGTCAGCATCCAGTCTTTCCGATCAGCAACAAACGGTCGTAAGTGTTGCTGATAACCCGGGCATTGACGCTACCGATACATCAGCACTGCAACCCCTGCCAGAAAATGAGCCTCATCCTCCGTTCTGGAAGCTGATGCCTTATTACGAATTTGATAAACCAGCACAGAGGGAAGACGAAAACCTGTCTTCCCTGGTATTAAAACCCGGGCAGATACCGACAGGCCAGCAGCGGGCCAGCTTAGCTGTGCCACCTGCCGTTCCCCCGAGAGCTAAAATAACGATCCCCAACGCCCGCGCAGGCGAACGTTTCTCTTCGCCGGTTGCTATCGTTCTGGGTGAGGGCCAGCAGGCTACTGTCAGGGACGTTGTCTTTCCCCGGAACATTGGCCTGTCTTTTGACAAAGAACAGGAGTTGCTGACAGGTACTCCCACCGAAAGCGGCGATATAGAGCTTTCAGTAATCTGGTCATGCACGTCGCACGACGAATGTGAAACAAAACAGCTATTTATAATCAATCCCGATCCGAGAAGCCTGTGGAAGGTGGTAGAGCCACCAGCAGACGCTCCCTACCCTAAGTCCCATCTGGACGCTGCTGGCCTGGTCAGGGGTGATATACGTATTGCTGCCGCCAGTCGCCGGGGACGCTCTCATGAGCATGCCGGAAGCTTCAGAGATGACGACTTCTACATCAACCACTGCCAGGAAACAGGATGGTCTGTCATGCTGGTCGCAGACGGAGCCGGTAGTGCGGTAAATTCCCGGGAAGGCTCCCGGATTGCAGTCAAAACGGCTGGCGATTACCTTTTAAATCAGCTCAGTGGTGTGAAAGGCGTCCATTTAAAGCAGCACATCACGGCGTGGGAAGGGAGCGATCAGCAGGCAACAATAAACGCCATGCTTCATCATTTTAAACAGGCAGCTACGCTCGCGGTCAACAGTATCCAGAACGAAGCCATTTGTGCAGAACAACCTGTGAAATCCTATTCAACAACCCTTCTGGCAACTGTAGCGCTACGAACTGATAACGAGCTGTTTGCGGCTGCATTCTGGCTTGGTGATGGTGCGATAGGTGCATACAGCCCTTCCGGTAAAGTCAGGATACTGGGAAATCCCGATAGCGGAGAATACGCAGGACAAACCCGTTTCCTTGACCAGAGCATTATCGCAGACCCCTCGTTTAGCGGCCGCATCAGCGTGGGTAAATGGAATGATGTATCTCACTTGATCCTCATGACAGACGGCGTCTCAGACCCTCTGTTTGAGACGGATAATGGGCTTCGCAGTGACGAAAAATGGACCCGTCTCGTTGATGAGCTCAACCCTGTCCTTACAGACGCCAGTATTGCGCCTGAGAGGTTAGGCGACTGGCTTAACTTTTTCTCCACAGGGAACCATGATGACCGCACTATTGCGGTGTTGTGGTAAGGGATACGCTTTTTCGGTGATCAATATGGCAAATATCGTTACGTGCAAAACAAAGGACGGCGAAACAGTCCAGTATGTTGACGAGGTAATTGGTTCGGGCTCGATGAAGGATGTTTACTTTTCGCCTGATAAATCATACGTCGTCGCTTTTTATCATAAACCGCAGAACGAGCAGGCCCGGGATCGGATTGATATGATCACCGGACGCTACAGGCAAAACATTTTTGGCCAGTCCGGAGGTGAATACTGGAAGGACCTGTTTTGCTGGCCGACCCATGTTGTTGAGCATGGGCATAAAATCGGCATCGTGGTTCCAACCTACAAAAGCTACTTTTTCTTTAAATACGGCTCTAAAAACGATGATTTTCTTGGCATAAAAGGTCGTGAAAAGGAAGGCAAATGGTTTGCCAGCGCCAGCAACCAGAACAAATTTCTCGACCCACGTGAACGAGGCAATACGCTTACCTATCTCAAGGTCTGTCTGCTGCTGACAAGAGCCGTCAGAAGGATGCATGCGGCAGGTCTCTGTCACAGCGATCTAAGCTATAAAAACGTGCTTATCGATCCAGAAATGGGACATGCCTGCATCATTGACGTAGACGGCCTGGTTGTCCCTGGAAAGTATCCTCCCGACGTGGTGGGCACCCCGGATTTTATCGCTCCGGAAGTGGTGAAAACCAGTCATCTTTCCAAAGAGGATCCGAACCGCGTATTGCCAAGCATTACTACTGACCGTCATGCGCTGTCGGTGCTTATCTACATGTATCTGTTCTTCCGTCATCCGCTACGTGGCGGAAAAATACATGACATGTCGGATGAAGTACGTGATGAGACCTTATCTATGGGTGAGAAGGCACTCTTCATTGAACATCCGACAGACAAAAGCAATGCAGTCAAAGTCAGTCAGCTATCGTCCTTTTCACTGCCCTGGGCTGACCCGGAGAAAATTCCTTACACCATCATGGGCCCTTATCTGACACCTTTGTTTGAGCGCGCCTTTATAGATGGCTTACACGATGCCACTAAACGCCCGACCGCCGATGAGTGGGAAAGCGCCCTGGTTAAAACAGTCGATCTGATACAGCCCTGCCAGAACAAGGCGTGTGAACAGAAATGGTACGTTTTCTCGGGTAAGACAAAGCCGGTTTGTCCCTACTGCGGTACGCCATACAAGGGTAAATTACCGGTTCTAAATTTATATTCTTCCCGAAAGGAAGGCAGTTATCGTCCTGACGACCACCGGTTGATGGTGTGGAGCGGGCAGTCAATCTATGCGTGGCATGTGAATCGCCTCATTGCGCCAAATGAGCGTACAACCGATTTGCAAAGGAAACGAGTTGGGTATTTTGTTTTCCATAACGATCAGTGGTGGTTAGTAAATGAAGGCATAAATGGGCTTATGTCATTACCGGATAAACGACAGATTGCCATTGGGGAAAAAATTGAACTGACGAATAACGCTCAGTTTGTTCTGTCAAAGGAGGAAGGCGGCAGGCTGGTCGTCGTTCAGTTAGTAGAAAACTAACGGACGCCCATAACGACTAAAACGTTCTGGCAGCATACTGAACCTGTTTAATGAATCACTATATTAAGCTGTGTCAAATTTAAGCTGCCAGAAAAACTGACTGTCTGTGCCGGATATGCGGTACACCTCCTGCGGCAAGGGTTTAATGCGCAAAGCCCAATTTATTTATAAGAGTGAATAGTTTTGTGGCTCTACCCTGCCGCTCTCCTTTCCTGTGTCATGGTTTTTAACATCTGAAATACTGACATTGTTAAGCCGGTGATTGTATAAGGCGATGCGGACAATCTCATGAAGATATTCAAGTTCGTTTTGTGTCAAGGACTGGCCTTCCTGGGTTTTTGAAATCATTTCCTGCCAGCAGATCAGTCTTTCGTAACTGACATGTTCGCTGTTTTCCAGGCAGTGCAACCTGAAATAGCGAAGGAACAAAGGAAATTCATCGGTCTGAGCGATGTCATAAGCCCGAACCGTTAACCTACACAGACATACAATCGTATCCTGCTGTAACCTGACTAACGCGTTATGACTGCCCGGAAGGATATCAGGCAATTTCATCTTACAGTCAGCAAGGCGCTGAAGAAGAGGCCCTTCCTCTGAAGGCTCCCGTCCCCGATACTCCTGAAGAGGTTCAGATTCAAGTTCATGCATTAATGGATGATATAGCCATTCCCGGGAACTGGTCTCATCAATGATCAGGCTTTCAATGCACTCACTGTATGTTGTTTTACGTCGCCCGAGCTGCACCTGACTGATTTCATATTCAATATCTGGAAGATCGATACGCAATGCGGCAACTCTTTCGGAAGGATGAAGGTGGTCAAAGGTTAACTTCGCAGAAATGCTACGATCCCTGTCCAGAAAGACGGCCACACATAAATCATTAACCTTTACGAACAGATCAGCTGTGCCTCCGAACATACTGCCGCTTCCAATAACCTCATTCAGTGAAACCGGCCCACCATCGTCGCCAGCGAGAAGATTTGGGAAACCAAGAACCTGGTGCTCGTTGATGACTTCAATAATTTTTCCCCGGATGGCTTCCATCAGACCATCACAGTCACCGGCTACAGCAGTACTGTGTGAGAAATGCCAAAGCTTGACCTCCCCCTGCTTTGCTAACAGATCAGTTTTGCAAGCGGGGCAGATGCAGTTACAGTCGATACCCCGGCTGACCTCTGTAATATCTAAAAAGAGTCCTGATTCTCTCTGGAGTCCAAATGGAATACCAAATGTGTAACTCTTACGCATGGCTGCACCCCGTTTTTGATAATTATTCAAACTATATCCGAAATAACGGAGGAGGATTTCTGTAAAACGAATTAAAAGAAATGATTTTTTAGTTTTCCAGATTAATGTTTGACAAGAATCAAATGAGAGCCTTACAAATATGGAGAGAGAAGTTTAGGTAAAGTAACTTTTATCACAACTTCTAAAATTAAGGAGAATATCGGATGTATTTAGCAGTGGGCTTGGCTTATGATTAAAGTCTTTCTCCGAACTTAATAAGAAAGTTAAAAAGACAGGCTATTACAGTGCCTTTAGCCCCGAAAGGGGCATAAACTATTTTCAAATCCAGACACAGTCTTTTTGTTGTGCCAATATCAATAATTACTCGCGAACAAAGGTCCACACACTCGCAGGAACTTTGTCATATAACTTTTTCATTGTCAGTTCAGCTTTACGATGATCATAAGCACCAGAAATTTCAAGAGAGGCGACACCCGAGTTTTTTTCACATAACCTTTCAAATACTTTTTCGAGCGTTTCGAACGAACTACACTTACGGAATTTCATTAAATAAGACTGCTTTGTGTCAGACATAATCAACCTTCTTTAGACAGGCCTCAACTGGCCAGGGATAATCTTAATATCATTTTTCACTTAAGCCTAACGATTTCACAACCTTTTTCGTTGTTTCCACCCTGTTCATAACCAGGTACATGAGTGCTAAAATGACTGTAAATAAAACCAGTGTATCCCGGTGAGCAGGATGAAGAATCAATCAGTGATCAGACAGTTTTCGGAAAGCGAATTGCATCAGCAGCTGGAAACGTTCGGCAACCATGATAAACAGCTTTCACGCTTGATCCGTTACTTTTCCCATCTGAGATACAACACAGCTAAAACCTATCTGCACTGGCTACGAGTATGGAACGAATGGTATCAGGCGAATGCCCGGTTGCATACAGACTGGCCAGTAAGTTCGCTCCCCGTGTCTGAGGAAGCTCTGCTGGCGTTTATGGGGCATCTTGAAGGCAAATTGTCACGAAGCAGCATAAACAGCTGTCTTCAGGCCTTAAACAGTATCCATAAAAAAGGGCTTAACCTGCCCGGGATTATTACGTCTGAAGCATGGTACATGCTGGAAGCCTTAAAACAATCGGAAGCCCGGAAGCGAAAGACGACTAAACAGGCAACTCCCTTTCTTATTGGCGATCTCAAGGCTCTGATAAAGTTACGCAGTACTACAAACTCAGTTCGTAAGCTTCGTGACCTGTGCCTGATCTGGACAGGCTTTGAAACACTGCTCCGTTCATCCGAAATTCGCCGTATACGTCTGAAAGATCTGTCTCTGGATAGTATGACCGGTGAATTTAACCTGACGGTATACCGTACAAAAACGAACATCAGTACACTTCTTACCTACCGGCTGACACGTCAGTTAACTAACTGCCTCTTGAGATTGATGAACCTTGTGAAAATGGATCAGCACAGTCATCCGGATGAATACCTTTTCCAGGCCGTAAATTTCCATGATACAGGCTATATGCCACCCGGCTGGAAGCTTCGGAGTAAAGGGAATGAGCTATCTGAGCTTCTTAAACGGCATAACCTGCCCTACCGTGCTAAACAAAGTCTTCTGAACGATGAAGATGAGGAAGACACTGTGGACGATGCCGGTATGCTCAGCAAAAATTCCCTTTTACGGGCATTTAAAGAAATGTGGAATGAGCTTTATCCAAATGAGACTAAAACCCGTTACTGGACAGGGCACAGCGTTCGTGTAGGCGGTGCGATACAGCTGGATATTGAAGGTTACTCGCTACCACAGATTATGGAAATGGGGAACTGGTCGAATGAAGAAATGGTTATGCGCTACATTCGCAATATTGAAGCTGGTAAAAAAGCCATGATCAAGCTTATGCGAAATGCCTTTGATGAATAGCGCCCTCACGGGCGCATAACTTTATTTTTTCTTGAACGGGTTAAGTCTGGTGAGATTAGAGAGTGCCCCTCCCGGAGGCAAAATTCCCGTCCTTTTATATTTGTACACGCCATTTAATTTCATTGTCTGGATTCCAAGATTAATAAGCGTGACAAGTTTAAGGGTATACAGGAGTGTAAATTGGGGAGCAACCTGAATAAAAACTAATAACAAGCCTGCACACATTACACGTAGCCATGCCGCGTACTCCATGCTCAGCGGACGCTTGAAATAGAATCTTTCGAGCAAATCAACTGTCTTATTACTGATCCACGCCGCCGCCACTGAGAGTAACAACACGATGCACACCATAATGCCCAGTTCCATTTTCACTCCCTTCTCTTTTAGTCTGTTTAAGTTGAGGCTTAGCCACAGTAGTTTTGTTTTTTGCTTTTTTCTTAGGTTTGGTATGGTGAAACAGAAAACAATCCACCATTACCCAACCATTTTTATATCGAGCCACCAGCATCTTCTGGCTGGGGTAATGAGCATGAAACAGCATTTTCACGTCCATGGTGCCCATCAACGACTGTTTGCGCTTTAGCTCATCCTCAGCCATCTGAAATTCTTGTAAGAATTCTGAAGACAGACGCTGACGCAGAATTCTTATGGCACTGGAGTTTTCATCATTCTTTGCCAGGTGCCCGAAGCGTACAAGTGCCTTGTGGGTTATCTGGATGGGTCCCAGATGAGAGCTGAGCTGTTCGTACTGCCAGAAGTAGGTCAAATCCACCTTAACCCAGCTGATGCTGTCCAGCAGAGCCTCGTTCATGATGGTTCCGGACATAGGTACCATTGTCAGCCTGGCCAGACGCATATGTATGTAGTCCGTAAGCAACCTCAGCGACTCAGGAACGTTTTTATTGAGTAGGAGATGCTGAAGCACCGGGGTTGCGGTCTGCCAACACAGATTGCGCCCGTCAGGCAGGAAAGCAAACTTTTGATCGTCAGGCGCAGAGTTCGAAGCGTTTTCCTTACGAAGCAAAAAATAATGGCCGCACAGCAGCTCTGCTCTTACCTGGTCCTCGTCAGGGTCATGTCGGGCTTTACTTAGATCAACGGTTAGCACAACGCGGTTAATCGCATCAGCGTGATATTTTTTTACCCAGACGCAGACACGATAGAGACGCTCATCGATTTTCTGGCTGGCTGTGGAAATCCATTGCATTGTTGTTCCTTAATTTTCGGGGCTGACAATGAAAATGCCCAGCTCAGCCCCCGGCACGAGTTCTGTATATTTCAGGCTCAGCTTCCGTTGGTTGGACGGACCCTGGCTGTTTTCAGGAGCCCAGTCAGAGAGCGTTTTTAATTGAGGTATGTTGCCTGCTGCGAAAATGGGCAAGGATGCTTTTACTACTGAATAATCAGTCTCAGCATATTTATTCCCGTTTCGTTCCTGCCCTTCAGGCCTAAATGCAAAAATGTGAGCAATCGGAACAGGGAAAGAGTTAGTTCGACAAAGGCGATAAGATTCGCCCTGCTTCAGTGGGTGAAATTCAAGACGGTGTAAAGCCTTATCGATATTAGACACGACATTCAAATTGGTAGTTGCTACATTTTTTACTTCTGAGGCTCTCCTGCGCTCCAACAAACTCACAAGTTGCTCTGCTGTTTTAACTTCCTGGTTTCGGTTTAGCCGCCATGAAAAAGTAACTTTTTTAAGCTGGGACTTGATGAAAAGGATATTTCTTGTTGAGTGCATAGCGACAAGGCCCGGGAGCTTCTTGTGCACTTTATCAAAACGGACATTCTTTTTATTATCGATACGCCTCATTGCCGCAGCAAAATCATTTTTTGCTTCGTTTATAGAAGTGATCAAGCTTTCGAGAAGATCTGCTCTTTCGGGGACAATGATTAGACCCGGGTATTTAGTGGTTACTTTGGTGGAATCATGACTTAATGACTCTATGTCATCCACACAGATGTCAGTAAGTGCCTGAATAATTTCCTCAACCGAAGCATCGTCTTTAATACTAACCCTGATGGGTTTAACCTGCTTCAAGCGCTCTTCTGTTCTAGATACGGTGGAGACAGTCATCAGGTTTGCCATCATCGGGGGGGTGTTCGAAAGAAAACACTTGAGCGAGTCGATGCGTTCCAGAATCTGGTCACGAAAATAGGGCAAATCGTCATAACTCATACGTTTCTCCAGGCTCATGTTATTTCCAATCAATTTTGCTGCCCAGGCTGACCTTGCAGAACATAAATGTCATGTAAACCTCTAAAGAAGTCATTTTGAAACAGCTTTCACAGCATGCGATTTATGTTCGATAGGGCTCATGAACAAAGGATGATAATGGAGACGCCATGGATAGTGGATAGTCTTACCCACCTGGGTGATCCGATTGAGGCGAAAACGACCATTTATACAGTCAACTGACCAAAGCCCGGGAGAAACTAACCTCTTCCAGCGGTAAAAAGAGAAACCTGCAACACAGAGGTCATGCTCCAGGAAATGTTGAGTTTCGACGACGCGAACTTTTATCAAAAACCCCAGCATTGGCGAAAACCAGATCAACAACCATGTTGGCGGCAGGATGACTTTGTTCAGGAGATGATCTGTCATAAGCAAGGCAGATAACATCAGAAAACTGATAGTCAACCACAGGGCCATCCAACCGGCCCATACGCGGCTCTGACAGGGTTTCCATTCGAGAAGAAAAAGTTTTTTATGCATTCTGCCCCGCCTAATTTTAATGTATTGCCGAAGTATGCTGCATCATGATGGTGGTGCGGGGAAAGATTTCAAACTTCCACAATTCTGAAGCCGTGTTCCAACCATGAAAGATCCCGTCTCCACAGCGAGTGTTAAAAGCAAGAATTTCATCCCTGACCTGGTAAGCGAGCACTTCTGGCATATCAATAAACTCAGGTAAGGAAAGAAGAATTCCATGGATAACTTCTCCGGTTAACTTACTCATAACCTCTTCCTCAGACAGGGCAGCGTCCGGGAACAAACACAACGGAAGTGAAAAACAACATAGGTCAAGACCAATAGCAGCCCTTCCTGCGTCGTAGCCTTCTTCATTAACGACAAAACGAAAGAATTTTTCTGTCTCACCCCGTAATGATGACGGTCCTTCAGACGGAACTTCAATACCACTGAAGACTTTATCGGTCCAGTTGGTAAAAGGACTGGTGAAAACCCAACAAATTAAGGATAACGCCAGCTCTTCCTTAAACATACGTTCAGTGCCGGTAGTTCTGGAAAGTTGCTTTTGAGTACTCATGTTTTACCTGTTGCATGAAATTATTGATGTTATATAAACACAACCGGCATTTTATCTAATAGGTTTGAAAACACTAAAAATCGCAAATGCTGGTACCTTTCTGTTTTAAGAGATTTTCAAGGTAAAGTGAGGCTAGATCAATTGGCTGGTTCTCTTCAAGACAGGCTCGCACAAGATCTTCAATAGAGACCGAATCAACCCCCCTTCCCTGTAAAATTTCTTTAGCAGATGCCAGCGTTTTATGAACGCTTCGACTTAGTTGTAATCTGACTTGTGTGCGGGTATCAAAAAGACAATCTTCTGTGACACTTTGTGAAACGGTTCTACTCATTGAAAAATCACTCCATTTCTGGGATCGAATGAAAATTAACAGCTATAGATGTATCAGGTTTCCCATTTTCTACGATACTCAACCACGTACGCGCTGAGATTTGTTGTTCACAGACGAGTATGTAACCTGTTCCCTGTTGATGATGTAGCTCAAGAGCTTTTAGGATAGGCTCTGAATGAGGTCCGAGAGCATCACGCGTGTGAATAAGCGTTTGCTCTGGCAATACGTTGCTAAGCATAGACAGCAGAACATTACGCTCATCCTCATTATCCGACAAAACAAGAATTATACGAAAACCCGTTTTTATACGAAATCTGATTTCTGAAACTAACTTTCTTAATCTTAATTTATATATGACCAGGCGGAATCGAGTCATCAGTAAAGAGACCACTGTGAAGATAACGATTACTGCGCCATATTTTGACCTGTAGAACCACCAGTTAAGGCCTCCAGCAACTATCAGGATTAACATTAAAATTAAACTCCCATAGAAAAAAAGTGCTGGGTAGCGAGTTGTCTTTCCTTCAATTAGTGCTGAGGCAAATATCAAAATGGATATTCCGTAAATTACCCAGTCAAAAATACTTTCTCCAATCATTCTTTAGTGAACATCCTTAAAAGTGGAAATGTAGGTTTATGGGTTTATGCATTTTCCTGATGGCCTTGACAACCAAGGATTTCACAGAAATTGTCACAGTGTGAAGCTGTAACAAAGCGCTCTCCACGTTCGAATCGCTCAACCAAATCCTTTCTTACTTCACTTCCAGGTTTCTGGAAGATGTACTCAAACTGGAGATCCTCGGCCGTTGAAAGTAGTCGTTCTATGCTGAAATCAACATGGTAAAAGCAAAACTGATTATCAACCGGGGGAAAGTTGCTTTTGGTACTGTTCTCGTTTTTGGATTTTAGTTCATTCATGAGCTCTCCTTGGTTGAGAACAGTATACAAATCTCTTTAGGGATTTTTTTTCGTTAATAGCACTTTTTTGAGTTTAAAGAGTATGTTCATACCAGAGCATTAGAGGCTACGAAAAGGATAATGGAATTAGAAAGATAGATTTTAAGTGGTGATGTAAGGTGGGATAGGTAGAAGAGGAGTAGACGCTTGTAAGCGAGGCAAAAAAAAGGCACGGAAACCGTGCCATAAGAGTATGTGAGAAAAAATCAAAATCAGGGAAAGAATCAAGCAGCTTGTGAAACTGAATCTCCAACTGCAAGATTTAAATTTCTTAGGTTATCGAAAACTTCAGATACTAAGTCATTACGGTCGTGGATTTTAATCCGCCCACCGGTTAACTCTGAAACATAAACGGTATGGCAGAGGTCAGTAACCACTTCGCCGTATTCATCAACGACTTCCAAAGATGCAATCATCGGAATATAAGAAGCCGCAGCATAGCTCTCATAAATACTTATTATGGAGTCATTGTTGCGTCGAGAAATTACCCTACCAGAAGGTAAAGCCTCATCTTCCATATAGCAATCAGATAGGTCCTCACAGAAGTCATTTTCTTTAAGTGAAATATTAAGGGTCAATTCACTGTTGATAGAGCGTGAATAAGAATATTCACTCAGTTTATAGCAAGCCAAACTTATATCACTAAAAGTTTCATAAGCTTTATAGAGGCTCGATGTTATAGACTCAGATACAAATGTTATTAGTCCAATAAAATGAGTATCCCAGAACTGTTGCAAAGCAAAACGGGCAATCATAACCTGACCATCAACCTGCATCAGTCTGTTATATTCATCCCGGTCATAACCTTTCGACTGAGAAACATCATTAGACATGCTAAGAACTTCACTACAAACATCATCATATTCAAAACGGCTAGTTGCAAAGTGTTTTCCTGAAATCTCAAGGTACTGACCAGAGACTGCGTCAAACACCTCAAGAAAGTAACAGAGTCGAGATTTTAAAGATTCTCTGTTTAAAGCTTCTATTTCATTCTCAGAGATACTATCGACATATAAATCAACAGCATTCTTGAGTTCAATAGCTTTGATATTACAGGTAAAAGAAAGCTCGTCACTTTGACAATGGCAAACACTTAATACTATATCCGCCTCATCAAAATCTATGCCAAGATAGCTCAGAACTGCTCGGACATAGTTTTTATCATCAGATGAATGTGTCATATACACTACCTCAAATTTGAGAGGAAGTGCCCCAGAAGGGAAGCGACTTCCCCACTGGGTTAGATAAAAGTTTGGTTAAGCTAAAAGAAGATGCCAGCGACAGATTTTACATTGTCATAGACAAGTGTCTTCAGCCAACCAAAGTTACTTTTTTGGACTGAAGCAAAAGGATCATTGAGACGCGTTACGAAAATCGTCAAAAGCTTCAGTTATTAGTAATGTGCGATCAGTTACTCTGTATCGGTCATTACTTTCGAGAGATACGTAAGTTGAATGCGAAGAATCACAGACAACACGCCCTCTTTTATTGATCAATCTTACTTCCATCATCACCGGCACATTGATAATTGAAGCAACATCGGTATAGAGGGATATGAGGGCATCATTGTCACAATATAACGCCCCGTTCCCATCAAATGTATCGTTAAACTTAATATATATATCTGGCATATTTGCCGGATAATCATCAGTATTGAAATCAATGCATAACTTTAAGTCATCATTAATACGGCGATTAATCTTATGCTGCCCAACACGTACAAAGCCATGTTCAACAGCTTTGATAATCCTTAAAGTTTCATTAAGACAATCTGTAATTCTTTTCTCGACAAATGAGATAAAGTCACCAAAGTCGGAATGAAAAAACTGTTTAAGTGCAAATTTCGCAACTAACACTTTCCCATCCACCTTCATTTTATCGAGATAAAGATTTCTTATAGCATCAGTAGAAGAATTAGCTTTAGATAACTCTTCACAGTCATTAATAATCATTGAAACAATATCAATAACTTTAACTGGGCTTAAAGTATTACTATATCCGCGAATATCAAACGTAAAAAATCCGAAATTCTTAAATACTCCAAGAAAATAAATTATTTTTTGTTTCAAAAGAATAGAATCGGAGTAAGATGCGTTGTGCTTTATTAGTTCAGATATGTAGAGATCCAACATACAATTTAAATTATCGATATCTACATCGTAATCAAAGGTTACTTTGTCGAACGAAGTATCAGATAATTGAACGGTTATATCGTCAGCGGGAACATTAAGGCCTAAATTTTGATAAAGAAAGGCACTAACAAATTCCACGTGGTCAGATTCTTTAAACATTTACACTACCTCATGACTAAAAAGGAAGTGCTTCCCACCGGGAAGCAAGTTCCCGGATGGGTTAGATTAATTATAAAAGAGTTCTTCAGAAGGTACATGCATTTCTGGTTTGAACTGTTTTAAGGAGTTGTTTATAGCTTTTCGATATAACCCTGAAGAGTGTGGCTTAAACATTTGATATTCCGTAACGAGCAGAGGAGACGTAAAGCATCCTAAGTTCACTAGTGAAATATTTGATGTTTCTTCACAAACATCTAATTCAGCGTATATCCGCCTCTTCATTACCCTGCCTGCTAAATAGCGACGAACATGATTTATAAACTTGTCCGCATCTGATATAGAATTAACTATATAATCAGATGTGACTATCTGATTAGATACAGTTTCAGGTATAGCTTCGGCTATTATTTTTACGTTCATTTCATAATCAACACTATGGAAGCAAGCAAGAATTTGTGGCTTCGCGCTTTCTAAAATCTTTTCAAGAACAGAAAAAATCAGAGAGAACTCGTTTAAAATTCGCTTTTGTATAAGTCCATGTAGATGTTTTATGAAAGGAGAACCGTGTTCAACAAGGCCTAGTATAAGATCCTTAGAGGCCAAATCTGAGCGGTAATAAACGTATTCTAGATTATCCCGGTTAAATCCTTTGATAAGCAAATCAGGCTGCTCTGAGACCAGTCGTAAATGAGTTGAAGCTATAGAAACTTCAAAACGAAAGTTCGCGAGATTTACAGGGCCTGCTTTTAATGTAGCCGCTTCGGAAAAATAAATGAAAAGAGGATGCAAATCATCGTTACCACAGTAAAGATGGTCTGCGCCCTTAAGATATTTCACCAAATGAGGTAGAAAAGATATTACTGGAATATCAGCCACAAATCGAATATGCCGAAATGGTTTTGAATCCAAATATATATTTTCCACTACAGCGCCAACAAAACCCATTTTAACAAGAATAGATTCAACTAACTTTTGTATCGCATTCATTTAAATACCCTCTTAATAGAGGGATTTCTCCCAAAGGGAGAAATCCCTATGGGAGAAAATAATTTTAATTAATAATTGTAGCGAAGCGCATGTTCTTTTTCACTAAGATGGTTTTCATATTCCGACTTACCAGAACTTAAACACTCTTTGAAAAAGACCTTTGAAAAATTCTTCAAGTCACTTCGGTTGTTAATTTCTTTGTCAGACATCAACTTAGCTGAGTGTGAGGTATCCACAGGCCCCAACCACCATTCATATTTAATATAAACACAATTGGTTTTTGTATGTCCATTTAGAAATCGTTTTGCATTTCTAAGTATTTTTCTACAACCGTTAAGGTCTGAAAGTAAGATATCTGGAGCAATGAGCTCTTCCAGAATATGACCAGGTAAGCCTTTCCTAAAAAGCTCAACATCGTAACTACAATACCAGTCACGATAATTAAAAGCTTTAATAAGTCTTTCAGGTGTATCCAAAGATATCTTATTCAGGATTTTTAATGCAAAGCATACAGCATCTTTTAACAACTCGTGCACCTCAACATTGATAAATGAGAAAAACGAGCTTAATTCTTTCTCTAAGGAATTATACAACTTACCGTAAATATCCTGAGAAAAAAGATACTGCAATCTTTCTTTATTATAAGTGCAATTCGAAATTGAATAGACTTCTCCTCTTTCGATTTTGCACCCTTCCCTTAAAACTATAGGAAACCTCAAATGGTTAACAATGAAAGAATGATTCTTTCTTTGCTTCAAAGCATCTAATTGAAATTTCGTAATTTCCTCCAGATTTGCATCTTCAAAACCTGGAAAGGGAATATCACAGAAACAAGAACTATATGCTTTTGCTGATTCATACATAAACTCCAGTGAAACATCAGCATCAAAAGACATACCAGAGAACATGCCCTGCCCATTGTCTAAAAATGTAATGTTTTTAACCTGTATTTTTTTATGTTGAACAACCAAAAAGGCATTAATGATTTTTTCGATAATTTTCATGTGATCCTCTCTCAATAAAAAAGGGATCACTCCCATATGGGGTGTGATCCCCACATGGGTATAATTTAATTAAAAATCTGTAAGACCTAAATCTTTATTTCTACCACAAACTGTAGAAGATATAAGACGTTTTACTCGCTTTCGAGCACTTCGGCCTGACGTATCTTTCAAGTACATCGGTAATGACAATGATGAGATTTGATTACTTCGCTTATGATGGCAGACTATATAGCCCTGCCTCCACCCCGAACGCACAAACTCACGGATGCGGTTAATATATGCCGAAGCTTGAGATTTTGTACTTATCGATTCAGAACACTTTAAGTTCTGTTCGATAGAGTAAAGCTCAGCCGCCATTAATTTCACCTCATACAGGTCATCCCCATAACTTATAGTTTTCAACAGCTCTTCCTTTTCCCGAATGAAAAATACTTGCTGCATTCCAAGGATCAGGTCATAGGCCTCTCGAAAGAGGTCGATAAGCTTATTACGAACATAAATCATAAACTCCTCAAAGTGCTGAAGCCAGAAATAAGCCGCATTACTTATTTGTGAATTGTGAGAACAAACAAGCCCTTTAGCAAGCTCGACCTCTTCCTCCCGAAAAGTAAAGTTACTTTTCTTAAACCGACTTTGTTCAAAAATGCTTTGATGCATTTCTATCCATACAGAAACAAAACCGAGGGATTCAAATTCTTCGTTTAACAAATGTAAACTTTCGAAGATTTTCTGAATTTCGATCCCGATGTCATATGACAGTGGACATTCTTTTATAGAATAAACATAACCGGGTAGGAAGTGAGATAAATGCTCAGTTCGCAAATATAAACTGAATTTAAGTTCTGTCAGTGGTTGTTTCAAAGATAATTTAGATGATTCGCTTATATTTACTGGTTCAACACCATTTCTAATCAAAATAGCTTTTACCAGGTCCGTAGCTAACTTCATACAGCCTCCAGTCGTTATTGAGGCCTCCCTGATGCAGGTTGGCCATCAGGGAAAATATGTAAATCAATTAGCAACCAATCAGACCGTTGCCATTACATTGTCAATGTATCTGACAAGGGATGGGCGGTCGTCCTGTAAGGCAAAACGGCGAAGGTCATCAAGATTATACGCAGGAAGATAATCAGCGTAACCTCGAATACGAAGGTCCTCAACCACAACTTTTATATACTCAAATCGTCCAAGATTTCCTTTTAATGGGGGTTTTCCTGGACTAGACAGCATATCGTCTGCTTGCTCCCATGTGATTTCTTTAGCTTCACCACTATGTAGATCAAGATGGACATATATGAATGACTTATAATCTCCACGGCAACGAAGATAATATTTCGGATAGAAATATTTGTCACAACGCAACAAACACGTTCCTGAAGGACGAACTACGTACAACAGGTTTCTGTCATTTTCTAATATGCCATGTTTCAAAATCGTTATATCTATCTCATTATCATGCAGCAAATAGCATGACGATGGTTCATTGACGATGCGCGATTTTATAACAGCAGCAAATTTATTAAAAACTTCGTTAGTTTGAAAATTCATTAAAATGCTCTCCGATGTAAAACGACGAGCATCACCATAACGGTAATACTCCCGTTATGGGTTTTAATAGTTTATGGAATAACCATGTCATACAACCGACCATAGCCAGTAGTACCGCACATTTATTTAACTGAGCAAGCATCTCAGCCGTGAAAAGACCTTAAAGGCAGGTAATTATCACGAAGGAAAGCGGTTATCTTATCAATACAATTTAAAAAATAATATTGATAAGATAACCCCCCCCGCAAAATGCGGGGGAGTTATCGTTGTTACAGCTGATTAAGACATTCAGGAGCCCAGTGAATCGGGAATCCATCCTGCCCTGTTAACTGGAGAACATCGTTCCAGTCGATACCCTTTTTCCCATCAGGAATATCTTGTGCTGGTTCGAAGACTTCAATTGTCAGCTTTGATGCGGGATATCGTTTAGCCAAAAACTCAACCATGCGGCTTTGAAGTCGCTGAGCAGCTTCGATACCGGCACGAGTGCCTTGTGAGTTAGCAATATCCTTATCCGCCCAGATATAAAAGTTTATATATTTTACATCCGGCGGAGGCAGTAAAAAATCAGGAACAGTAACGTTTTCAAGGCACCATGCGGAGCTGGCTGCCCAGCATGGTGTTGAAGTCGCTTCTACAACAGAAAGCGCATTCTCGATCCCTTCAGCCACTCCCAGTGTCCAGGTCGAACTACCTGAATCATAGTGAGGGTCAAACAACTGAATTGAGCCACCTGTCATATCGGCAGGAGGCTTCATCATCAGCTTTGGATTTTCTACAGGTGCCTTATCACCGTTTTTGTCTACGTATGTTCTATGGATAGTCAGAGGCCGACCTCGGGTGTCACGATAGATTGCAATCATTCCCGGATAGATAATCGATTTCTGCTTATCTTTATCCCAATAGTAGATCCGGTTATTAAAGCCTAAATCCTTTGGTAAGTGACTCAGTAAGCGGGAGATCCCACGATTACGGAGGTACAAAGCAACAGGAGTATTAGGCTTTATTTCACCGGTATAGTGATACATCACATCAAGTTTTCGCATTCGCTTTGCCACTTCCTCTCGGTCAAGAGTTTCTGTGGCACGAACTGCTGATTTATAGCGTCGTTCATTTTCAATGTCGGCGTCAGTTAACGGAGCATGCAGATCCATCCCGAAAAAATCTGAGAGAATCTTTTTGCAAGTCTGCGTTTTACTTAATTCATAATATTTCGCCAGAACATCAATTCCGTCGCAAAACTCATTTACCGGAAAGTCATTATGGATCGCACATCCGGTATAAAGGTCTTTTTGTCGGAAACGAAACTTCGATTTCCCTGCGCCAGTAAACGGGCAAGGAACCTGGCTCGGGGCTTTTGCACAAGCGTCTTTGAAAGCAGGTATTCTTTCGAATATATACTTCCAGCCAGACACTTCAGCAATTCGAGCATGAACGAGTTTAATAAAGTGTTCAGATACTTCCTGTGGTTTACGACGAAGAGCCGGGGATGCATAAGTCATGATGATCTCTCTTATCTGGCATTGTGAGTTTCTCAATGCCTTCTGCGGTGCAGAAGACAGGGAGAAACCCACAACGCAGAATTTAAGAAAGAGGGCCCGGGGGCCCTCAACATTTATGCTTCAGTCGTGAAGCCATTATTCTCAAGACGCTGTATGTAGTTATCTACAAGTAACGCAGCCTGCTGGCTATTACCCTCCGCTATAGTGACTTCGCGGAAGATTCTTTCCTGAGGGCTATCATTGCTTATAACTTCACCAACACGTCCGAAAATACGGACTTTATGCATCGCACCGACTTTTTCATGTTCTACACGGTAAGTTTTTATCTGAGTCATATTTTGCTCCTTATTCCTTCATGGAGCAAAAAGACCCACCGGGGCCTTTTTGCCCCGATTGGGTAGAGTTTATTAAGAAAGTATTTGATGAACTAGCTTACTGACTTCAATAGACAATAAAGAAGTATCATCAACTGTTACGAAAGTGTCCGTTTCAAAACCAATTATTTCATCAGTCTTAATACCAACACCAACGATTTCTATTCCATTACATTTAGCCTTTTCCATAACTTCGACGATAGTAAATTCCGATTTATTCGGATAACCATCAGTTATAAGAAAAATTATTTTCCTATCGAATTGGCTGTCAAGTAACAGATCAACAGCTGCCATTAAAGCAGATCCCGTAGGGGTATAATAACCCTTACATCCAAGAGTGAATTTCGATAGAGATTCCTCAACGCTTTGATCAAACGTTTTGATAATCTCAAATTCACTTTCCTTGAAGGGAAAAACTATATTGGAGACATGCATTTTTGACAAACTTTCAGCGGCCATCGATAAAGCAAGATCTGACTTAATGGCATGAATATATCTTTCATCATTAGCCATTGACGCTGAAATATCACGAACTAATACGAGGCCAACATGCCCTCTATTTTTAGATTCGCTTTGAGCTCTGAAGACATCACGAACTCCCATTTGTGACAGAATTAATCGATTTCCATCGAAGGTAATTCCACGCTCATGAGTTTTGTTTCGGCCACGCATTTTAACCTGCTGTAAAACAGACAAGTCGCTACCGATTGAATGACTCAGAGACAAAGCCTCATTGTAAACATTCAAATCGATAAGGAGATCAGGGATATCCCATTCAGAAGCACCGAATTCGGCTTTCACGTCATCGGATACTTTTGATGCAATACCTTCAATCTCTTTAGCCAAAGCATCGTGATAATCTTCGCTATCCTCATCACTGCTAAGAAAGGCATCCAACAAATCTGCCAGTATCTCCCATTGAGCCGATGAAAAGTTACTTTCATCTTCAACGTTAGTCGAACTGGCTTCATCTGATTCACTCTCGGAAGGGTTAATCGCATCAGTATCGTCTTCAATAATGTTATCACCCGTGGGATTGCCACCGGTGGGTTCATTATTTCCCTCGTTATCTTCAGCAAGTTCTGAAGGCTCAGAACATCCCTCTTGAGCAAGATCAGCGTTATCGGAAGTATCTGCCTGACCTTCACTATCGTCCTCAGAATCATCCTCACGACTATCAGTCGACGTAAGCGATTTATCTTCTGATTCGGTATCGGTATCGGTCTCGGATTCATCATATGCCTCCTGCTCCTCCTGCTCTGTCTGCTGCTGTTGTTCCTTTGCCTCATCCCGCAGTCTCTCTAAAAGAGCCAGGGTCTTACGAGCAAGGGATTCACAGCCCTGAGTATTTTCACAACCAAGAGCATCATGAAAAATTTCCTCAACATCAGAAATTACTGGAGAAAGTATCTTTTGGGCATAGTCAAAAAACGGATCGAGGGTTTCTTTGTGACCTACCTGCTGAAGGACTTTTACTCGCAATGAGTTAAGCAGATACCACTCAATAAATAGGACAGGATTTTCCGGACGAGAAGATATATCAGGAGTCATCCTTCCGGCTTTAACCATCAGTGCGTAAGTGGCTGCAAGCCGCCGCTTTGCATCCGGATAATCGTTACCAACCTTCTCTTCCATCTGTACATCATCGAACAGATTTATAAGCCCGGTAAGACGTTTTGCCCTGCTATAAGCTTTACGTTTCTCAGCGAGGCTCTCAAACTCTGCATTCATTCCGTCATCGAAGCGTGTAAACCCTTCAGATGACATGAGAACACTATTAAAGGCGTCACTGTAAACCTCACTGACGGTATAGCGACCATGACCAGCTTCATGACAGGTAAAACCTTCAATCAGACTGACAAAGTCATCATCGCTATAATCGCCGTTTGGTAAAACACAAACTTTATTGACAGGATCAAAATACGGTCCTTTGGTATTGTCGTCTATTACAACTCTTACATCGCCTAAGCCGCTAATGACTTTTGCTATATTCTGTAAACGCTTAATATGGCGCGGCGATGATTTAAGATCTAATTTCATAGAATACCTCTTTATAAAAAGGGGTACTCACCCAGATGGTGAAGTACCCATCTGGGGTTTTTAATAAAGCAAACAGTTACCAGCCTTTGAGCTCGATATCAAAACCATTTTCAGCATTGTCTTCCTGTTGCGAAACTGATTTCTCAGGTTCAGCTACAGAATCAGTGTTTGAAAACGTGCTGTTTTTTATATCGTTCTCTACGACAGGTTCAACCTGAAACACATTTGTTGAATCTAAAATAGCTTCAATACCTGTGTTCTGTAGCGCGTTCGGTTCTGTTTGTGAGCTTTGATTAAATGATCTGGTAATAGATTCCAACCAGTCAGTAACCTTTTGCTCTCCTGAAATAATACGCTTTAACATTGAAGCATCACTCATGAAATAAAACCACTGCTGTAACACCGCAACGTCGCGAGGTTCAGAAATGGCACCTTTAGGTAAATTATTCATTATGTGTTTTATAGCTTCTGCAAGTACTGCCGCCTCTTTATGTATAAACATGAAGCTAATGATCTTATTTTGCATTTGCTTCAGTCGGTCAATAGTACTTGAGCGCAAATTATTATTTTTACTAATTTTTTCATAAACCCTCATTGCTTCTTCTGCCAGATCTGTTATCAATTGTTCCTGATAGTAGTCCTGGGTTTCATCACCTTCAACGCTAATAGGCGTAAAAGGAATAAAGTGAGCAATATTAAATCTAAAGGATTTTATGAAATCATCTTTAGTTAATTTCAACTGATCAATCAAAGAAGACATTCTTGGGCTTCTATTTTTTTCAGCCTCAATATGCATCTCATAATTGTCTACAACGTTTTGAATACCTGCCTGAAACTCTCGTTCAATCTCTTGGGCCCCTTCCAGAAACTCTTCCATACTGGAAACTGGTAAAATCCACATATTGCTATAGCGGATGCACAAGCGTGAGCAAAGGGTTGATATTCTGCTGGTAATCGTACTTTTGAAGCTAAGGGCTTTTATGTCAATCCAACGTACTTCGCTTTTAGATACGCTTTTTTGATCCGTAATATCATCTCCATCATAAGACAAATCGATTTTATCGGTTCGACGCGATCCTTGACAGCCACTTATTTCAATTTTTGTTATAACTGCACCTTCCAGTAAATCTGGATATGATTTTGCAAAATTCTCAGAGATTTGTTTTGCAGATACTTTGTTAAGCATTGAAGTATTTAAAGTCATGGGTTTCTCCAAAAAAAAGGGGAAACCCTCCCCAACGGGAAAGATTTCCCGATAGGGTTGATATTAAAGCTTCTCTGGTGCAATTAAAAGAATACCGGGAAACTCAGCGGCAACATCATCATTGCCCATTGCTCCCTGATACATATAACCTTTTAATTCCATTTCTTTAATTAGACCTTCCATATTTATTTTACCATCATGATAAAACAATAAAGAATAGTCGTTATTCAGTTGCATAAGTCCAGTAAAATTAGTTCCGTTTTTTGCTATAGCAATGGTAGCAGCACCATCCGTACTTAAAAACGCACTAAATTCAAGATGGGATAACTCTGAGATACAAATATCAGAGGTTTCATAACAAATCCCATCTAACTCGACTTTTTTGCTGTGAAATACTCCAGCGATTTATCCTTGTCTTCGCCAAGAGAAAGATCTATAGCTTGAAGAACAAGATCGACCACATGTAAAGGTAAAGCAGAAGCAAAAGCTATTTTGAAAGTGTCAAGAAGACTAAAGGTTTTTAACGTCATCGACGTGCCAACCCAAGCTACTAATTGACGAATATCCATCACACTGTCTTCTGTACCAGAGTCATTTACTGCAATCGCTACTCTTACGAACTTCTCAATGACCTGAAAAGGCAAAGAGCTATATCGTTTAGTAAGCACATTGGTTAAAGCAACTTTGTCGGGCTTCTCCATTTCAACTATCAAGAACCGCTTTATAAAAGCTGCATCTTGACGTTGAGAAGAAACGAACCGGCGAGCGCCTCCACTCATGTTTGTGTTTGCAGTACCAATAAATCGCGTGTAGCCATTAGCAGTTATAACCTCACCACCATTAGCACTGAGTGACCAGGGCTTACGTTCAATGGGCATGTGAAGTTTTGCTGCCGTATCAGGATCGATTTTGTCCACTTCATCCAGAAGAATGAGGTGACCATTACGAAATCCCGTTACCAAATCGCTGTGTACAAAACCTGTATTACCACCATTAAGACTGCGCTCACCTTCAAGCTCATCAACTCGAATATTGCTGTTGATCTGCTTAATTGTCAGCGGCCAATTCATCATGTGGCTAATGTACATTACCATTTCAGTCTTGCCAGAACCGGACTCACCTTTAAGACACACACTTAAATCTATATCCGGACTGATAAGCAGTTTAACCACTTGTTCAAGTATTCGGGGATTTGGTATGTAGTCTTTGTTCAGCGGAGCTCGATACGAGGTTTTAGTTTTGAAAACAGGCACAGCCATCTTTGGATCCATTTCTGGAATACCAAAAAGGTCCTTTGCTAGAACTAAAAGATACTCACCTTTATCCACATAATGTTTTAACTTTATAACATCCGGGGAAAGAAGAGCTTCTAATTTTTCATAAGCATCAGAAGATGTTTCATTTAACTTCATAGCGGCATTAGACATTTTTAACTCCGGTAAAATGCAAACACCGCCCTCTGGCAGATGTTTGCCAGTGGCATTTTATTTGAGATTCATTTGGCAAATAGTTGCCATCAGTTTCCTGATTTGAGGCACATTATAACCAAGATGATTTCCCACTATTTCAAAAGCTTCAGACATGATCCATTCAAAATGATTTTCGAATATTGGATTTATTTCTAACTTGCCAAAAGCGTTTCGTTTAGTTAACAGATCACATGAAACAAGCTCGTCAAACAACTCTAATGTGGATTTAAAAGCTTTTATGTAAACATCCATAATTTCCCTGTCAGTCCATTTAACAGCCAGTTTTTTTTCTGACATTAAATAATCCTGATCAAAGAAGATGTCCCAGCCCATATCGTCATTGCAATCATGCAAAATGATTTCATCATCATTCCTGCATTCAGCTAATTTCGTGTTTTCACTAATCGAACGATGCGAATGATAATAGAGCCATGATTTTAATTCCGCTCTAAATTCACATGCATCAAGTCCATGAGATAAACAAGTGTATTCAAATGATTTTGACATATACCACCGTGTTTCAGCTTCTAAAAGTGGATTCACTGTGATATTACCATTGTCATCTTTGAAGAATAACTTTCTCCTCAACACTAGTTCTTTAATGATTTCCAAAGACTCTTCCATAGCGGATAGAAAAACAACATACACATCCTCAGGGGTCCATTCTATTACCAGACCACCCAAATCTGGGTTATATTCTTCAACCGAATATAGATAATCTGTTTCTGCTGCAAAATTAATTGTATGCAAAATCTGATTTTTAAGTAATTTGGATTTTTCATAAAGGTGATTTTCACGCCTTTCAGAATCATAATTTATCTCAGAAATGTTACTTTCATCTGATTTAAAGTTTAATCCGGACGTGTATGCATCATTTAAATGCTCTTTGGGTGAATCAACTATTTGCGTTATTTCATCTTCATCTATATCGAATATAGAAAAAAAACTAAGTTGATTACTACTTATTGCAGTAGCCCTAAATTTTTGTTTCATGGGGACTCCAAAAGGAGAAATCCCATGAAGGGATTTCTCCCCTTTAGGGTGGGTTTAATGTCAGATCTGATTAAAGCTACTTTGTCCAAAACCTTTTAGAGGTTTAGGTATGTGAGCCAACTTACTTGTTGCTACCACTCTCATGTAGTCAAGAGGATGTTCTCTCCCTTCAATCATAATAGTATCGACAACAATATAACCGGAGACCATCAACTCATCACCCTGATTTATACCAGTGAAACAGGTTGAATACATTTCAGGCGACACCTTGATTTGAACTGAAAATTCTCTCTCAGTGATTTCACCATCAACTTCTGTCTTCATCCTATTTTTGAGCTTTATTAACAAACCTATACTCTGGTCAGTCATTTTTTTCTCCACAGCACTGATAACTATCCCGGACACTTTTACTTCATTGATATATTCAAGATATGACATTTTCCGCTCCTCGATTTGTTCAAAGAGAAGCCCCGTTAGGGTTCCCCCTTAACAGGATTAAATAAATTTATTAGTTACATACATGAACGTGCAGACTACCAAACAGGCAATTCCGGCAATATGTAACCAATTTCTTGTTGGTTTAGTTGGTGCAATCGCTAAAGAGTTCTCCAACTTCTCTGTTACAAGACGTCGATTCTCTGCTTTAGCCGCATCATCTAAATATTGAGTTTCACGCTTAGCGAGAGTCTCAATTTTCGATTTTATTGCATGGTCCCATCCTTTAGTTTCAAAAACGCTTAACTCACTAAAGGTGTGCGTCATGAGATCTTCTGGGAAACCCAGTTTTTTCATTAACGGACGAATGGTATCATACATTTTTTCTACATTTTCGTAGTGGGCCTTTACTGCGACATCAAAACGCTTACGTAAAGTTAATTTTTCACGTTTGCAAATGATGTCCGAAACCCAATTTATTAACTGCTCATTTTTGAGTTCACTGGCTTTTTCAAGTGAGTAATCCAGATTATCCACGTCAAGAAATGAATTTAATCCGTATTTTTCAAACTCCTCAACAAGATATTTATCCAGTTCAGTTAAGCTTTTAAAAAGTGGTACATCTGGGGAAGCTTTAAGAAGCTTATAAGCTCCTTCGAAATCAATTTTCTTGACCACGAGCTCCACAACATCCACATGATAATAGCTTGAATAAGCAGAAAGCTTTTCGGCCAACAAAGACACAGGCTTAAGAGACTTAAGTTCAATGATATTTGGGCCGTCCTCATTCAAAATAACAATCAGTTCATTATCACGTTCTGTATATTTCATCAGAACTTCTAAGAGCTGTTTGTTTAGCGCCTTATCCATCTCTGGAATAATTTCACTAAAGGTTTGATGAAGGGCTTTACTGCGAGCTTTATTTTTAGACATTTGGGGTCACCTATATATAGTAAGAAGGAAGAAACAAATTTTTGTTTCAACACGAAGGCAAAGCCTGTCATTCATCTCCCGTAAGCTATGAACCGCCTGATTTATACTATCTGGCATTAGAAGTACGCAACAAAAATAGCCCCAGGAGGAGCTAAATTAGTTACGGTTTGGTAAATTCAGATTGCCTTTTGCAGGCATGGGAAGTGCACCAGCGACAAAGGTGACATTTTGCCGGTGGTGTCTTACAGCTTGTTTAAGCTGGCCGCTTTTCACGGCTAAATCAACGCTTAACGCGAAAGTAACTTTAAGCAAAGTTACTCAAATTTGGGAGCTGATATTTAAGCTCATTGTTTTTATACTATAGCTTTAAGCATAAGTAAATGCCCATATCGAATTATTCTGTATAAAGTGGAGAAATTCGAATATTAGCTGCTTCTTTTATCTTTTCTTCACTGCATTCTCTTAAAAAGAAAGAAGGATCACCATACCACATTACAAAAAGTTGCTTTTCTGCACGCGTAAATCCAACATAAAGCAAACGTCTTTCTTCTTCTATTGCCTCCTCCCCAACTGATCTTTTACTTGGTATCTGATCCGCATTACAACTCATTATTATTACTTTATTCCACTCAAGACCCTTTGAACCATGCAAGGTTGATAGGACTACTTTCTCTGGGCTGTATTCCTCGTCCTTCTTCCTAGGGCCTAATGACATTGCAGCAGCACGATTTATCATATTCATCCAACCAGTCTTTTCTGCCCACTGTTTACAAGTGTCTAAAGCAATTTTTGTTAAGGTTGCTGTACCTTTATTACTCCTCATCTTGATTGACGACGATTCCATCCATTTCGTAAGGTTGGCGAAACGTTTTGCTATCTCAACTTTATCAGAACTTTCCTGGGTAAAGCGCACGAAGTTTGAATGTAATGTTTTTGTTTCGAGAGAACTGTCCTCCGGGATGGCAAGGTCGCCAAAAGTAACTTTTCTTCCTCTCATACTCAATGCCACTTCATCCAAAACTGATTCCTGTTCTCCAAACAATGCCAATACTCTCTTCATTAAGCGAGGATCATTTGATTGTCGGAAAAAGGCCATAAGGCTTAACACATCGCTTGTTTCTTTTTCATCCCAGAATGATTTACCTCCGTAACGAATTACTGGCTGTTCGATCAAACTTTCTAGCTCATCCAAGTGAGCATTATTGCGGCTTAGAATTGCCCATCCATGTGGATCCTGATTTATAAGGCTTAAAATACCCTGTATCTGTTCCTCCATATCTACATATGAACGAAAAGTGACCTTTCCCCCTCCCTTTTTTGCCGAGCGTAACTCTTTGGCATAACGGTAAACATTCTTTCCTATCAGTGCTCCGGCCACCTCTAAAATTTCAGGTTCACACCTAAAGCATGTGTTTAAGTAAAATATGTTAGGTCTGAAGTGTTTTTCAAACTGTTGAAATATTTTGACTCCTCCTGAGGATCTGAAGGAGTAGATGGCCTGATCATCGTCTCCAACTATACTCGTATAGACTCCAGCTCTTGTATGCAATGCTATCCATGAGAATTGTATAGAGTCAGTATCCTGAACTTCGTCTACTATCAAATGTGTCAAATCTAACGTGCGCATTTTTCCCGAATGCATTTGACCGACAACAAATTTTGAAAGAGCATTGAGGTCCGCCACATGGTCTTTCTGGCATAACGCCTGATAGGTATTAAACAAATGGATCTGTTGTCTGTTATGCCGAACTGAAATCACATCCGTATCCATTTCTCTGCCGATAGCATCAATAACGAATTCAGCTTCAGCAAACTTCATCGTTACACCGGATTCTTTCAAAGCCCGGTGAATGACAGATCTCTGTGCTGGCCCTATCAACATCTTTCCCGGCCAGCGAATCATGTCCAGTTGCTTCTTAACGAGTCCGTGAAAAGTATCCACCAGCACCCGGTCAAGATCCTTCTTGCTCAATCGCTTTTGTAACTTTGCTGCAAGTGCGTTTGTTGCAGCGCGAGTAAAGGTCACCATCCCGATTCTTGCATATGGATACTTTTTGAGAATCGATATAACCGCTTCTATCATGGTGAACGATTTGCCTGATCCAGGCGCTGCTATCACCATATTGTTTGCGCTAGCATTCTCGATAACAGGTCTTTGCTCTTCTGTTGGCTTACCCATTTCAACCTCATTACTTCGTTTTAATAATTATACATTTTTATAAAAGCGCTTTTCTTGTGTACTGCTGGTTCTACTGGAAATCACTTTTTTTCCTTTTTTATGCAATCAGGTTGTTTGTGAAACGCGTGACTATGGAATAATGGTTCCATCTCCAAAAGACATTACAAAAAGGGCTTTAAATGAAACTTTTACGTTTAGTATCTCTGGTCTCTTCTGTCGTCATTGGTTTTTCCCTATCGGGTTGTGCCGGTGACACCGGCACTACGCCAGGCACCGCTCTGAATGCGTACAGTCACGGCCAGTACTGGCATGCTAATGCAAATGATTCTGTCGCCAAGAATGCCTATTCGTTTGCTGGTTTCGACGTTAATTTTAAGGAGCAAGAGGTTACTCCTGGAGGGGATGCCGACAACTTTCTTTCTAAGTATCTCATCAATAGTTCGATGGGCTACGTAACAGGCGGTCTAAAAGGTTTTGGGATCATGAGCCTCAGCTCTTTGTACAGTTCTTCTGACGCCGAATACATCCAGGTCAATCAATACCTAGTGTTCGTCCCCAATCCAAAAAAATTGCCTTACAATGATGAAAGTTTGGTACGTGAGGGAGCTAAGTATGTTTTTGAGCATACAAAAGCAACTCAGGCCTCATTTGGATACAACCCTGAAAAACAGAAAGCAGCTCTGGCCACATGTAAAATTGATATGGCAGTCGTCAATAAATGGAGTACCTGTGATCTGCCCTCTAAGCCTGATGCTGATGTTTTCCCTACAGATTCAATGTACAGCTTTCAGGCGATTCGCCCCGCAACAGGAACCGAAATTCCTGAGCTAAACCTTCCCGCTGGTGATTACGCTGTAATTCGTTATGTGTTCATCCCATTTAAAGGAAACGAAACAAGCGCTGATTTTTCGGGTATCATTTTCCGTTCTGATAGCCCAAATACAACAACTCCAGGGGGTGTTGCAGCCTCCATCAACGGAAAAGATTATTACCTCTTTACCGGTGAATACGGTAAAAAAGGCTTCCCAGAAAAAACATTGAAAGCCAAGTAATTAAAAAAGGGGCCTAACGGCCCCTTCTTCAATATTTCGGCAACTGCTTGCCCGTAACCGGATCCAGCGTAGTTGAACCTACCTCACATATGGCCGGTCGAGGTAAATAGCTACAATCTACATTTTCCTCTTTTATAGCCTGAGCATTTTCTTGTCTGGCCTTTATCATATTTTCTTCACCGCCCATTGCTTCCTTGGTACGTTCTGATGGAAGTTGATAGTTCTCATTCTGGAATGGTAAGTTTTCCACAATTGATTCTTCGGAGAATTTTGAATATTGATCAGGAACTTCTCCTACCTGAACTGCATCATTAATCCACTCCGTCAGATCAATTTTATCGAAATCCAGTTGCTGTATTTGCTTTATTGATAGCCCCACGCAATTAGAGGCGACAGGGTCTATTCCTAATTGCGGATAAGCTTGTTGCATAATAACGCGTGACAACATGGAATTATAACAGCACATGTCTGTTGCTTTTTTAACGCATTTCTTTGTGAAACCAACATTCAGATATTTGACGCATCGTTCCGTATCTAATGTAAAACAGGATTTTTGATTCTTATGAATAGAAGCTTCCATCTCTTTCTGGTCGCATGCTACCAACATTTCTAAAAGCATTTTAGTGACCTGATAGGCTGTATAAATCCAACCGATCACGTTTAATGCAAGCATAAAGTTTTGAACCGCAGCCGAGAAGACAACCTCTCCTCCGGTAGTAGCAACGTTCTTAAAGACAAAGTCACGAACTGTATCTGGTAGCAATTCGTAGGCTTTCTTCATTGCCATCTGCTTAAGCTGACCTATACCGAAGCTGGACATTGTTTCCTGTGCCAACTGGCCAGCACCTCCTGCCCCTCCAGAAGTTGCGGAAGACCCAACTGCCCTGCTTAGATTACCAGCGACGTTTTCATATACGCTCGTTAAGGAGCTCGTGACGTTGTTCCACATTTGCCCTACTGTTTTACCAGCTGATGCAGTCCACTCTCCGACCGCATTAGACATAGAAGCCCATGTACCTGTATCACCGCCGGTCCATTTTATTAGCTGAGCATTAACTCTGGTCCAGTTTGTGTTTCTGATCATAGATCCGGCAAGCATGATACCTTCAAGTGCTCCTGCGGTTCCCTGTGGTGCTTCGCAGCAGTCCGTCTTTGCCAGGCCATTTACAAAGCCTACTGAACGACCACACCATTCAGGTTTTCCTTCAAAGACGGAACATGAATTGGCATCGTTAGGGTCTTCGCATTTGGCTTCGCCCTGCATGTACTGAACCATGTTTGAATAAGCCGCAACTTTTCCAAAATCGTTGTTCTCTTCCTTTGGCCCAGTTTCGCATGTTCCACCTGAACATGGGATCATGCCAACACAGGCATTTGTAGAAGATTCAACCTCCCGAACTACATCCTTCCCTCTGTCACAGGTGTATTTCTGTTCATACATGTAGCAACTGTTAGTGCCCTCATCGAACCAACCCTCTGCACATGTTTGTTTATCGAGTACACATGCTGCATCATTTTTATAAGCACTACATGCATCAGGCATACTCTTTATTTCTTCATAGTTGTAACAGAGGTCCTTTCCATTAGCGTCTTTCATAATTTTTCCACTAGCGTCATAAGAGCAAATTTTGTCTTTGGCCAATGGATCACAAAAGTAGCCTTCAAGGTTTGTCTTCCAGGTAAGAAATCCTTTATCACCTTCATACAGAGGCTTTGCCAATGAAAGCACGCTTTCCGGAAGCCGTTTTGTGCCAACATCCATATCTTTAAACCGATCGAAACGGCAGAATGTATTCGGAGCTTGTACAGCATCGTAACAACCAGCTGGTTCCTGGACGTGCTTATCTTCGAGCTTCATATTTTCAAAAGTCAGCTCAACCTCAAAATACCCTTCACCCTTCCCACCAACCCATACTCTGGATGCCATTGTCACTTCTCGATCAGGCTCCTCATACACCGATTTTCTGACCTTATCAGTCACATCGTAAACCTTGTCGAGTTTCCACGATTTTTTTAACTCCCAAGATCCCTTAGGAGCCGGATAGTCACTTTCTCGATATGCACCATCTATGTGAGCAAAAATCTGCGTGCCATCAAGTGTTACCCGCATGTGGTCATCCCACTCCGCGTTAACAATCTTTGCTGAGGCCAATTTTGCATCCGGATGGAATTTTAATGTCAGTTCGTTATCATATACCCCGTCACTCCAGTAGTTGTCATCACGGCGACCAAACCATATACGCACACAATTATCGCCGCACATCGACATGTCTCCGTTTCCGCCTGAAATGTAAACAGGGACTGAAAAATCACGGGTTATCGTGCAGCTGCTGAAGTTATCTTGCTTAGGCGAGTTACAGTAGAACTCTTTGTAATCAGGATAGTGTGTGGTTACTGTTTTTTTAGAGGTCTCAACATTACAGTTCTGAAGCCAGTTTCCAGTACCAGCAACAGCATTTGTTATCTCATTTCTCCCCGCAGTAAACATGGGATCGTTAGGCTTTATAGATGATGCCGGGTTGTCCTTGTTAGCATTTACGAGGGTGCGGTAGGCAACGCCATCATAACTTTGAGCATCAAATAACTGGCTTTTCCGATTCTTTATATCGTTTACAAAGCCATCCTCATCCCCATAACGATCTGCGGCATTGAACTTAATATCGCTGTGCTTTTGCTCTGAGCTGAAAATCTCTCCGGTATTTGTTTTGGTTCCAGGAGTAGTATTGGGATTACTGCTTATACCAATGTTGCCATTAGCATCCCGAGAGAGCAGCTTTGCCCCTTCCTTGGTATAGTTTGAATTGATTGTCCCTCCAGACATACTCGGCAGTTGTACGGCGCTACCAATGGACTTTCCATCGGATGCGGCATTTTTCATGACACTTTCATTTGAGTTCCCTGCCCCATACTTTCCGAGATTAAGATTAGCGGATTCGGCTTTACCCACGTATTTCTCGGTGATCTTCCCACTGACATTCTCGCCTGAATCCGCATTCTTGTACTTCTCAACAATGTCCTGAGCACTGGTTGTCGCATTGCGATTTGCGTTAGGATTAGCAAGATTAAAGTTACTTTCGAGCTGGTCAAATATAGCGTCTGCCGCATAAATACGAGGAGTCATTACCATATTTATGAGAGAGATATAAAAAGCCCAACTCATAGTATTGGCAATCATTGATGCAATAATAGTTGAAGCTATCGTTTTTCTAAGTTTCATTATTTTTACCCTTAGAAATCAAGCGCCTGGTATATATCTGACGCAACAGTCATTGTAACGCCACAACATATAGACATAATTATCATTGCCTATTTTTTTGCGCCCACCTTTAAGGGTTGACCAGTCATGTACCGAATCACCAAGACGATGACAGCAATCCGGCCCTTTCGCCTCAGGAGTTGGGAAAAGCATTGAAAGCCGATACTGGGAACGAGGTGTAAAGTATTCCCACGTTTTCTCACACATTGCGTCTGCTCCCATCGTTCGCATCAGCATTCCCTGGCGATGTAGTTTAGTCAGAAGACGCTGGGTTATCAGTGAACTCGTCCTTACAGCGTCATCATTTGCGTAAATGTGGCCGGTTAATGGATAAAGGTTGCCATCGCATCCGGCACAAAAGTATGCAGCGAGATTATCCTTTCCTGCTGTTACTGCTACACAGTCAGCAGCGCACACCATTGAGGCAATTGGGTTTGCAAAAACTACTGCCTCTGGATTCAGGACGAGTGTAAGCAGATCACTTTCCCACATAGGGTCCACTTCGCTTATATAGGTCAGGCTGGCATCTATATAGGGTTCAGCAGTGCACTCGCCAATAATCAGTAATTTGAGCATTGTCATGATTGGGAACTCCCAAAGATGAACATCGTAAAATCCGGCTTCAGTTGCTGTCATTGGCTGATTTGTGTTGCTTTTACCAATATCAAACTGCGATTTTTGAAGCATCGTGCCTTCAAGAAAGGGGCTGCACCAGGGGCTCTTTACAACTTCTACAATCTTCACCGGCTGAAAGAAGCTCAATTGCCAACCTATTTCCGGTACGCCGTTCTGATCTGTGCAGTAGCAACCCGGACGTGAAGGAGCAGCGCCTTCTGGAGCTGCCCCTATGCCCATTATCCTCATGGGAAAAATGCAGCTCCAACAGATATTCTTAATCAAGCCCTGCCACACTCCAGCTGACTGACACATAGCCCCAGGGACTCCAGCATCTGCTGCCATAGCCATACCCGGTATAGAAAGCGAAAGCATAACTGCTACAATGAACTCTAAAAGTAACTTTTTGAATTTTTTCACCATCATGCTCACTTGGATGTAATAAATGTTGCAACACTTTCGATATAGTCGACGGCTTTGGTAAAATAACTTCTCATCTGGTCCGGATAATTTAGCGTCAGCCATGTTGCAAAGAGAGCGCCTATAATAAATCCGAGTTTCATCTTATTTTTCCTCTGAAAGATTTGGGGCTCCGATACCACGGACTTCTGCCTCGCTAAACAGGGTGATCCGGAATTTATCTTGGTCAGTAGTTATAAGCGCAGGTGTGTTTTTAATCTGAAAGCGTGAGATGATCTGTTCGTTAACTTTAAACACCTTACCGTTAAATTTTTCACGTAAATCATTTAGGTGATCCCATCCATTATCTTTTTGGATACGGGTAAACATTGGCATTACTTTTCCACTACCCAGACGTTGTCGATACTGCTGCTCAGCCCATACCAGCTGGCCCGGATTGAGTGGATCGAAAATTATCATCGTCAGGTTTTGAGGAAATCTCGAAAGTGGATTAATCAACTCACCGGCGGAAGCTATTACACGGCCCTGCTTATCTTTTACGTCCTGAGTGACCCTCACTGTAGGGTCAATTAAAAATTCTTTGTGTTCCTGGGCAGGAGGGAGGTCGACCATCCATTGATTTTTCCATGTGTCAGAAACGGCCCTTTTTTTTGCACCTTCCCAGTCATATTTTTGTGCACGTTCTTCCAGTTCTTTAATGATGCTCTTTTCTTCAACGGGATAAGTGGTACCAGCAACCGGGAAAATATCCTGATCGGGTTTTTTAGCAAGTTCTCGCTGAAAAAACTCAACGTTGAAGGAGCCTACCATTTTTGCAAAACGAGCTTGCTCCCTAGAAATAATTGTCGGTACTTGAGTTACTTGATACTGACTGAAGCTATCAGGATCAATTGTAATCAAAGGAGATTCAAATTTTCCTTTGACAATCATTTGGTTTATTGCTGCCTGTGTCTCTGGTAGCCGAGTAGTTCCTTTCTTTAGACCATTGAAAACTACACGAGCTTTATGCTCTGAGGCCGTACGTAGAAGGTCTTCCAGTACATAATCCGGCAAGCTAAATGAAGCAAAGATCGTTATTCCATTTTCAGTTGATAGTGCTTCTTCACGTGTGCTATCCATTTTTCTTTCGAAGTCAGCAGCTGTGATGCCCGAGGAACCAAACAATTTTTCGATATTTTTAGATTGTCCTCGCATGACTTCCGGCTTATTTTCCACAGCTTTCAGAGCCGCTTCATTAAGGCTGGCGTTTTCTTGAATTTCATCACGTCTTCTAATTATATCGTTGACAGCTTCAGAGTTATTACTTTGGGCCCTGATAGCCTGGGTATGGTCTATAACTGCTTGAACACTATCCGCATTCATACCGGGGACGTAACCACGGTTTATTTGCTTGCTCAGGTCCTGGTTTTTTTGGAGTGCTTCAGCTTGCGCTATGTACTTCTGCACATCTGGTGATTTTAGCGTAGCATCAAGGCTAAGAGCCCCATCTGGCTGCTGTGCACCTTTAGCCTGTGCCCCAAGCCCTTTTGCTTGCTGAGCGATTAGGTCAGCATCATGTTGATACTCAGTGCTTGCATTTGTATTACTTAAAACTGCACATAACGCAAGTCCAGGAAGTATTGGTAAATATTTTTTATTTACATTAAAAGATCGCATATGTTTTCCCAATTACTGAATTCAGCTTTACTGTTCCCCAAAAACGGGAATCCCATGAGTGATCGGTTTGCCCAATTAGGAAAACTTCGCCTTCAGGAATTATCAATTCTTTTTCAATCAAAATGGACGGAATATTGTATTTCTTCGAAATACGACGTGCATTAGCTTCAAAAAATTTGTCCCCGTTATAAACCCCATCCATTGTTACTTTAAGTTTGTCACCGCCCACACCGGCAACAATTTTTATGACTCGTTCATTTTCTGGGATAAAACGTACCGATTTCGGCATGTTAAATGCTATGAGTTCACCAGTTTTAATACTTTTATCCGAATGATCAATCATATAAAAATCAGCAGGCAGGCACCCATTCAATAAACCGTATCCAAATGTATAACGGGTGAAAAAGACACACATAACGAGAATCAGCAATAAAATATTAAGGGGGACATACCAATCCAGTATAAGCAGCCCTCTCTTTTTAGGTATGTAGTCGCTCATATTTTTCTCACTGGCACTGAAGAATATTTTTACTAGGCAGATGCACCTCTATCCAAGTAATTATTATCCATGTTTTTCAACGCTCGGAAGTCTGCAAACCAACCTAATATTCACCTATAAGAATGTTAATTCCTCAGCATGTATACGCAGCTTTGTTAGCGGCCATGAAAGATGCCTTTGGAGCAAAGTTACTTTCCGACATTAATTTTTCAAAGGTCCAATTATTGGGTATAAAAAAGCCGGGACATAATGTCCCGGCTTTATATTTAAAAATTAACTACTCACTGCTTGGTATTGATACAGTGTTTTCAGACTTACTTGCCTCTTCAGCCGGTCCGAAAACTGTCACGTGCTGTGTTGCAAAGTCTCCACTATCATCATAAGCAATTACTTTTATGTCCTGCTTACCACGGTTAAGGTTTTTAGAAAGTGTAGCCGTACTACCGAAAACGTTCCTTAATTCGCCGTTGATGAACCATTCATATCTAACCATTTTTCCATCAGTATCATCACATTTATTGGTAAAGCTCCAGCTTAGGTTGGTTTCCGTGTAGCTCAATGTACAATTAGGCACTGCGTTTTTAACGACATCAAACTCAACAGATGCTGAACCTCTCTGTCCAAGTTTACTAACAACATCAATTGTAATCTCGTATTTCTTTTCTTTTAAACCCGAGATCAGTTGAGCCCAATAATTTTTGCCGCTGGGTATTACTTCACCGTTCACCTTGTATGTGACCGTATCTATCGAGTCCGCCGAATGAGATAGCTTGATGTTTGACCTTAAGGTTACATCGAGTGGAGCTCTCATATATTTGTTAGAGAACTTGGGTGTCATCTCAACGTTCATTGGCGTTTGTTCATCGACAACAAAGGTATTTTCGATACGCTGTTCATTGTTTCGGTTATCTTTGAAAACAACCATCAATGTATATTTGCCAGGATTTTCAATTGTAAATTCTTTGGTGTCACCTTCATCTTTAGTGATTACCAGATTCTCTTTGTCGTAGATCCATTCACGGGAATAAGTAACACCAGGATAGTCTCCATCCTTAATACCGCTCAACGCAACGCGTAGGGTGGTCGGTGCCATGTCGTATTTAAGTTTGGAGCTTATTTTCATCTCGGGAAATTTATAAACCCACGATTTGACAGAAACTCTACGGGTAGAAACCGTATTCTCCTTATTGTCCGCTAACCATGCACTGTATTCAAAAGCAGCATATCCCTGTTTATCCAACATTTGCTCAGTAAGGGTAACAGACAGTGAAGAGCCCTTAAATGTCTGGCCATCCGGTGTTTTCCATTCTTCAACTACGTTATTACCATTCTGGTACTTACTGTTAGGGTTCGTGAACTTACCTTCCAAAGTAACTTTTTGACCAACCTCTACCTTTGAAACCCCCGTTACCGAGACAGAAAGGCGCTTGGGTTTTGCGGCTGCCAACCGAGCAGACGTTTCCTTCCATGAAGACTCCTCTGCCAGTTCATCGGAATCAAGGTAACGCATCCGGGCATAAATCGTAGACGGTAGGGTATCAGCTGAAGCCACAGTGTAAGTTGTATCTCCCTGCACCCAGTTGACTTTATCCTCTGACCAGAGAACCTCAGCGGTGCCTGCTGGTATAGGTTCATCGTTATCAAGCAGGGTTACAGGTATATCTGAGCCCTGAAGAATGTCTGTAACATCTATACTGAGCTTAGGCTGCTTGTAGGTAACTACCGTTAAGGCATCTGTGTAGGAAATCTTGGATGTGAATTTATTAGTCATTTTTGCCCTATAAAGCCACTTTCCTACTTCTGTCTTTTTGATACTTACACTTCTCTTTCCGGTCATGTCGGAAAGCATGGTCCAGGTTTGACCATTATCAGAGGACTGCTGCCATTCGGTGGGGGCGAGTGCATCAGAGTTAGCCGTACTGGCAGATTTGAAGCTTACCAGAGTACTAAGTGGGATCCTTCCGATAATAAGGCTTTTCGACAGGTTACCCTCCAGTTCCTCACCTTTATAGATTCGAATGCCTACAGCACTGGTCTCACGTTTCATTTCAAAATCAGAGAATGGCGATCTGACCTTAGCCACACCAACCAGACGCATATTACCCAGATCCATATTTTCAATTTTAATCTTGGTTTCGACAATGCCCGCATCATTGACCGGCAATGCTTCAGTCAGCGCAGTTCTTTCGTATGTAGTTTTATAACGGCCTGTTTCTGGATCTTTGCCGTATACACTTTTTTGAGAGTATATCGTGACGTCCCATTCTCCCATTGTTTTACGGTCAAATGCACTTTTACGTGTGGAGTTGTTATAACGCCCCACTGTTACCTTTAAGGGCACTTCAAGAGATGTGGCTGTTTTTTTGTCATCCACTTCCATCGATGCTCGAATATTGAAATCAGGCACCGTATATACGTTGAGGGTGTCTGTAGTTCTTAATTCTGGATCCTTTGAGTATTCTACAGCTATGTCAAAGACGTTCTTTGTCCACAATGGTGCAGCAGCAACCTTGACCCTTTGTACAAAGGTCGTTGCATCGTTGTTTGAGGAACGATTTTTAAATGACGTTTTGACAGCCTCAGAGCCGTTTTGAGAGACGATCATCGTAACGTCAGCTGGTACCACCTTCGCTAATATTCGAGCGGCCTCCCCCCCGGTCGTATAAGCCAGAGCAGTGTTCGGATTGATGCCTGCTATGACTTTATTCTTTTTGTAAGAGATGATCGGGTTGTATGGTAATTGTGTGGTCAGAGTACGGCGATTCCTTGCGGAAACCGCTTTAGAGCCCTTCCCGTTAATCATATAGACTTGATAGTCGAGCAGATTCTCACCTGTTTTATTAAAGAATCCAGTTAGACCCGGGGTACGTCCTTTAAAATAGAACTCCAACCCATCAGGGACATTGTTCCACTGAGGGTAGCATGCTGTAACATCTGATTTTTCCCCATACCAGGCGAGGTAAGCATTCGCATTTTCCTCTGTGGTAAACAGAGTGCATTTATCACCAGCTGTTTGACTAAGCAGGTCCGTATACTGACGTACGCGCGAGTAAAGAGTTACGTTTTTTTCCAGATTCTTAAGAGTGAATCCAGTAGGTTGATAAGTGAACACGGTACTGAAATTTACGTTTTTTCCATAAAGGTTTTCAGCCACCACAGTAATCTCGTGATCCGAATTAACTGCTAAATCGTCTCCAACCGGCAGGTAGTAAATACCTTTATAATTTGTAGGTGTTAACGAAACTACTTTGTTGTCTATTGTTACTGATTTTATGTCAGCAACCCCAGCCTGCCCCTGGAAAGCTGCAACGATAATCTCGTTCAGGAAGTATACGGGTGCTCGTTTAGTTAATACCTGCCCATCTTTGAGAACCATAAGCGTTGGGTTATCAGACAGCATCAGTTTGCTTTCAGGCTCAGTGTACGTAGAAGAGTTTTTGCTCGTATTTTCTACTGTAAAAGTCGCTGCGTAGGACCCGTTTATAAGATCCGTTAAGTCAAAGATATAGAGGTACTCATCACCGACTTTTTGAGGTCCACTTACCGGCTGTAAAGTTCTACGTAAAGGGGTTGCCCAGGACTGTTTGAAATCAATCTCAGTGCCATCATCTAAAGTCACTTTAGTCGTCGGCTTAAACACGCCATCCGGAGTCATAGTGAGCGACATAGCTGTTGGGAGCCACCATTCACCTTCTGTTTCTTGCTGGGGTACCTTAACGGCCACAGCAACGGTTTTGGCTCCGGTATAGATGTCCTGGCCACCTACTTTGATTGTTTTAGCCTCATCGGTAAAATTCCAAAGTGTATGGTCTACTACAGGAGGCCGATAATCCCAGTTAACAACAAGCTTTTTGGATTCAGGAGGTGCGAAATAATTATTCTTAGAGTTTGCTGTAATTGTGATATCACGTGAACCCAAAAGTTCATCTGTATCACTGGCCTTAATGCTTCCAACTTCAATGGTACAGGAAGTTCCGCCAATAGGTACTTCACAGGCGGAGCCTGAACCTATTGAGATGTATTGAATATAATTGCGGGGTTCAACAGAAACAGCGATATCTTTGATCGCTTCATCCTTTAAATACGATTTGAAAGAAAAGCCGTCATAGACTAATCCGTTCAGGGATGATTTAAGACCGGTGATAGTTGGTTTTACCGGTGCCACACTTTTGATTGAATATTCACCTTTTACTATTTCAACTTTTTTCCGTTCAGAACCAGAGAAGTAAGAAATCTTGTAAGGTAGTTTTAAATCACCGGTGGTGTTGGGAACGCCTGAAAGAGTGAAGCCGTTAGAAGTTAATCCCAAGGTATTGGGTAACCACTCAAAAAAACAAACGAGGTTATCAACAGAGGAAGTCGCTCGATCATCAACCGTTACATTACAGGCTGTGCCTGCACCTGAGGCAGTGATAGTGTTAGAATTAACGTATGCAACAAAGTCGCCCGGCCCCGGGTCAAAGGATACGGCTGGCAAATCAGCCTGTAGCTTTCCTGAAATCATAATCGCTTCAGCATAGACCGCTTTAATCGGAGCAATTAAAGAAAACAACAGGGCTAAACCTAAACCTGATTTTCTCATGACGAATACCTGTTTTTCTGAGCAAAATTAAACTCACTTTACGATGAAAAACAGAAATATCCGTTCGTATAACATTTAAAAAAACCTGTATTTTTCCGTATATTCCGTATGTTAATGCGCTATTTTGAATTCTTGGCTTCAGATAAGCGAAGCGCGGTAATTATAGACTCGGAGCTTACCCAGGGCGTTTTTTGAGCAAGATATCCAAGTATGTAGAGGCCAATTTTAACGCAATCCATTTGTGAGACGGGGACCATGTGCATGAAGGGTTTTAAGCCATCTTTATCGACTGGAACTATCCCTGCGGATAACAACAAACCGCCCCTCTCGTTTGGGGTAACGCTTATATTTTTGTATACGACGTGGCCATGATGTGAGGTTTTCCTCTTATCAATCTTTAAAGTATGCATGATTCTAAGAAATACAGATGCCATCTGCATAACTTCATTCGTCGACAATTTTAGAAGTACAGAACGGTTTGAGCCCCAGTCATAATCTTTTTTTGCGTTCCTTGGAGCGACGTGCAATGTAAGATAATAATTATCAATCTCATTTGAAAAAGGTGAAGGTTTTGATGAGCTAACATCTTCATTGTTCATCTCAATGACAAGGGCTGCATCCTGACCAAATGCTTTAACATTATGGTTTTTAAGAGCGAAGTCTGAAGTTGCCATATAAAAAGTCACTTTTGATAAAACCACATACCGCCTAATGATTCATCATCGGCAAGATGCTTGAAATTTGATAGTGTAAATCCTGTTTTGGTTTCAGAAATCACCAGGCTGTAAGATGCCGTATGTACAAGGCGAGAATTGTTTAGATCAAGATCATCACAAAAACCAGGGCTTTTGACGGGGTCAGCCTTTTCAACAAAAGTTACTTTTGAAGCGATGCCGTTGATCACGATTTTCTCGTTATCAGCAATTTTAATGTTTAAAGAAGGCGAGCTTTTATCACATGGCAGGAAGAGTGATGTCTTTTTAAATGTGTTTCCAGTGAAGTCCAAAAGGTCAGGTTTAACCGGAACATTGTTTAGGATTTTATAAACTCCAGCAAATGCACATAACACAACAAAACCAGATAAAACATATCTAATCTTAGACTTCATCCCCCAGTTCCTCTCCTAAAAGTTTTAACGCGCTTACGCACATAAGCCTCAACTGATACAGTAAGTTATCAGCGGTTATTCCACCAACGAAGGTAACTGTACGTCGTATTGATGCTCCGCCAGGCTCGCACTGGATATGGCCAATACCAGAATCACGGAGGAAGTCATTTTCTGCACTTACAAGGTCTGACTCTACAGGTGGAATGATAACTTCAATGAGTATTGTATCAACTGGGGCCCACTCCCAATCGAACTTAAGAGAGGAAATTGGGGATATAGAAACAAGAAGCTCATCAATATTAAAAATTACGGGTTTTATTCCCATAACCTCAGACTGAATGAAGTGGCTTTCTACCATAACTACCGGAAACTCTGAAATAGTCAGAACTCCGATTAACTGGTCTCGGCGTAAACCATGTATTAGTGAGTTGCGAGATAGCATTCGATCAGCCTTTATTATAATAATCAATCATTTGGGACAAGGACAAAAGGGATTACAGAAACGAAGATTCTACATGAACATCGTTGTCAGTGACCTTAGGTCCATCGGGTATAAGGGTATCAAAAAATCCTTACATAACCATTAAACCACAAAGACTTTTTACGTAAAATAATAATTAAGTACCAGATTTATTAAGATAATTCTTAGGTTTTTTACAAATTTAGGAAAAATCCGCACTTCCTGTAACAGCATCCAAATTAACCTAAAATACCGTTTCATTAACAGTAATTTTACAGATTCAGCTGAAGCCTGAGTTTATTATAACAAAAAAAAGGCCAGCAAGTATGCTGGCTTTCCTGGTAAGACAAGTTGAACTCAGAAGTCGATTGTACTGTCTCTCACCTATCTTGCGGCTTTGTTGAATAAATCGAACTTTTGCTGAGTTGAAGGATCAGATCACGCATCTTCCCGACAACGCAGACCGTTCCGTGGCAAAGCAAAAGTTCAAAATCACCAACTGGCCCACCTACAATAAAGCCCTCATCAACCGTGGCTCCATAACTTTCTGGCTGGATGATGAAGCTATTCAGGCCTGGTATGAGTCAGCAACACCTTCTTCACGAGGCAGACCTCAGCGCTATTCTGACCTTGCCATCACGACTGTGCTGGTCATTAAACGCGTATTCAGGCTGACCCTGCGCGCTGCGCAGGGCTTTATTGATTCCATTTTTTCTCTGATGAACGTTCCGCTACGCTGCCCGGATTACAGCTGTGTCAGCAGGCGGGCAAAGTCGGTTAATGTCAGTTTCAAAACGCCCACCCGGGGTGAAATCGCACACCTGGTAATTGATTCCACCGGGCTGAAGGTCTTCGGTGAAGGCGAGTGGAAAGTCAAAAAGCATGGCCAGGAACGCCGTCGTATATGGCGAAAGTTGCATCTGGCAGTTGACAGCAACACACATGAAATCATCTGTGCAGACCTGTCGCTGAACAACGTTACGGACTCAGAGGCCTTCCCCGGGTTAATCCGGCAAACCCACCGGAAAATCAGGTCAGCCGCCGCCGATGGCGCTTACGATACCCGGCTATGTCACGATGAACTGCGGCGTAAGAAAATCAGCGCGCTTATCCCTCCCCGAAAAGGTGCGGGTTACTGGCCCGGTGAATATGCAGACCGTAACCGTGCAGTGGCTAATCAGCGAATGACCGGGAGTAATGCGCGGTGGAAATGGACAACAGATTACAATCGTCGCTCGATAGCGGAAACGGCGATGTACCGGGTAAAACAGCTGTTCGGGGGTTCACTGACGCTGCGTGACTACGATGGTCAGGTTGCGGAGGCTATGGCCCTGGTACGAGCGCTGAACAAAATGACGAAAGCAGGTATGCCTGAAAGCGTGCGTATTGCCTGAAAACACAACCCGCTACGGGGGAGACTTACCCGAAATCTGATTTATTCAACAAAGCCCTATCTTGCCAAAGTCGCTAGTCGCTTGTTTGCCTTAGCTTTAGATTTTATGCTTATGGAGGCGGTTTGATTTTCATCCGATACTTTTTCTAGCACTGGCACCACAGAGGAAATGGACTTTTCTTTTGAAATTTTGGATGCACCTGAAGAAAGTGGGCTTTCAGATGGTATAGAGGTATCGCTTCCCTCATTTTCAATCTTCACACCAAAGCAGGCATGTTCCTTTTGTACAAGGAAGGTTTCTTTTACAGAAACAGAATCCTGCTTTGAATTATCTAATTGTAGAGGTGTTAAATACTCCTTAAACTTTTGATCTAAGACATTCTCTAGCAATACATTAATAGGAGGCTTAGGTTCAGTATCTATAGTATTTCCATCATTCAGAAACCTATTAAGATCTGCAAGTGTTAATCTTTCGTTTAAACCATTTATAAAATTTGCCAAGTCAGGAAATAAATTATTTAATACCAACCCGGTACTAATAGCCGACCTAATTAAATCCAGTTGGTCACCCCTATGACAAAGTTCTGTTTTTTTCAAGAAACTATAAACATAGGGTGCTTTTCTTTCGGATATCCAGAAAGACCGGATCTGAATCCGGTCGTTATCTGCCTTATTTGAGATAGGGTATTTAGCCATGTTCTAGCTCATTATTCTGAATAAATAGTATCAGCAATTGCCAAAGATAATGCGAACTGCGGATTGTCTACCATGATAACTTTAGCCGTTTCAAAATGTTTACGAATAGCTGTTTCGATGAGATATGAACCTCCCCCAACAAGGAAAACATTATGAGGCCTCTCTTCGACTTGTGTAACCGCTCTGATTACTTTACTTTGCAACTTCTGTACCGCAGAGTTTACCGCATCAAAAACACCGTCACGCTTGTCCTCTGCAACCTTCAAAGCTGATTTATCATGACGATTATCAACAAGATGATGAATGTAAGCATTACTCGTATTCAGTTTCTCAGATTCAAGATACCTGCTGATCTCATCGTAAACAATAGAACAACCAATACGGTCAAAACCTTTTACTTTCGAAATCTGTTCTAATTGCCCAGTAATACTTGCAACATCAAGAGTAGTACCACCAAGATCAATTACCAAACTTGATTCAAATGAAGCAATATCCTCAATTTCATCTGCCCGGGTCACAGCTGGTAAAGATTCAGGGAAAACAGTCACAGACAAAACGTTAAAAGAATAGCGTTTACCGTCAAGATAACGCTCTACTGGTTTCATCAGATTATCTTTTTTTCTCTGAATATTTTCAATATTCGTTTCCCCTAAAGCAGTATAGAACTGGCTAAGTGGTAAAGTAACAAAGAGGTGAACATCCTGAGGAACTAAACCAGAAGCATGAAGTGCATGGTGAACATTTAACCGGCTAATTTCATCGTATTGGTGAGATACATCAGTCGATTCCAGTGAGTTACTAGATTCGCTGTGATGCGAAAACCTTTCCAGCCCATCAATAAGATAGTTAAAAGGATTGAGACCCTCATGGCGAACACGGAAATCTGGAACAAAACTATTTTGTGTAAGCAAGGGAACTAATTCGTTTCTTTCATTAAGACAAACCAGTTTTGCAGCTTTACTTCCATCATCGACAACGATTTTTAAAGCTTCAGTGATATCCTGCACTGATGGTGAAACAGGACTTTCAGATTTTAATAGTTCAGCCATAAAAACTCTCTTTTATTAATAGGACCATATTAGATATTAACTTTATACATTAATGGTGACCTATTATCAACATTAACACTATTAAAAAAATACGTAAGTCTATGTTATTTCAGCATCCTTCCATTTTAAATACCTTACCGTTAAATTTCCTGTATTCATGTATTAACCATGTTTATAAAGGAGCCAATTATAATCAGAAAGTTACTTTGCATCCTAAGTATGAACTGTTTGAGAGCCAGGACTGGGGCCTTTACCTGTAAGTAACAAAGGTCCTTAGGCTTAGAATCCAAAATGACGCCTTTTTGTAAAAAAATCATAGTTCGAAATACCGTATCATCGATGTAAACATACGTAGAGGAATTTATGGCAGCTGAGCACGTCCAAACTATAGACCTTACAAACTTCTCCGGAAGGATTTTCTTTCTGGCAGATCCTCATGGACATTACTCTGCGCTGTGCAACTTGATCCAATCAGTTACAAAGCCAGAAGAAGAGATAGTAATTTTCTCTACTGGAAATTTGTTTGACTATGGGCCGGAACCCATAGAATTGATGAAGGCGATAAACAGTGGCTTTTTCGATGGACGTTTTGTGAGGCATTTCTCAGCTGCCGGAGCCGGAGAAGAAATGTTAAAAAAATTGTTACCATTAAACAAAGACCGGAGAACATTTTACCCCAGCACATACCTCAATGAGAGATGGTGTGTAATGGGCGGAAAGTGGCATAAAGCTGTGAATCGTTACTATTTAGAGGAAGAGGTAAAAAAACTTCTTAATACCCAGCTTGGTACGATGATGCAGATTTTACTAAAAGGCGATATAAAAATTGGGGTTTGCCCTTCTGATTACGCCCCTATCCGCACATCATTCACTGATACTTATAATGCGCTTCAAGCATTCAACTATGCCAATGTGAATATTTTTCAGAGCCAGTTTCTATTCGGTATGGACCATGCCGTAATACCAATGATGATAAATGACGTCAACCTTATGGTCCTAGGTAGGAATCCTGTAAACAGCATTCGAAAAGCCCATGGTCGTACTCAAAACAATCTTCCAGTACTGATCGGTAATTGTTTGCATATAAATACTGGATCACTCTATATGTCAAAATTAGAAGACCAGGTAATAGTTGCTCCGGGTATACCGCAAACTGACTCACCAGCACTTACATTAGTAGAAATAATCATGAAGAACAATCCAGTTTTATTGTGTCATCAGCTAATACAAACAACAAACAAGTTTTATTCACTTAAAACCTATCCTTTAGAACTCGATTCGATTGAAAACAACATTGAGGTAACAAGATGAAGATAAATTGGAAGATTATCTCAATTTCAACATTACTTTTGCATCTTCACGCAGCAGCTGCACCACATCAAGAGAAAGAGCATAGAAAAGATGCTTTTTCTTCTGCCGCACAGAAAAGTGATTCACTTATATCTGCTAAAGCGGAGCTTATAAACGGAAGGTGGTTTATAAATGGTAAATATAGGCCTGTTCTAAAGACCAGCATGACCAAAACCAATTTCTTAGAAATCATGAATGTTTCAAATAAAGAATCACTTTTTATTGTGATACCAAAACTTGAGTATAATATCATTGCCAAAAATAAAATCTTACTAAATGAAAAAATTGCATTAAGCGAAGGCACATCCGGAAAAAGCATTGTTTGGGTCGAGCCAAAATCAAGTCTAACTATATCGTTTATAAATGACCTTGCTAATACGCCCCTTCAGGCTATCGTTTCGATCACAAGAAACAACAAAGATATAATTGCCATCTTTGGACCGGATCAGGGTAAAGGGTTTACTCTTCCCGGAAATACGTCTAATGATCAAGTGTCCGTTCCTGACTATTCTGACCTAAATATAAAAAAACTTAACATACCTCAAAGTGTTGGTAATCCAGTAACCATCAATCCTAAAGAGAAGAATTACCTCTTAGTTGGACAAGGAAAATATGAAATCTTATCTCTTCCTAAATATCAACATTTAGTATTTTCTGAACCCGTTTATATTGAGAAAAGAAAAAATATCCTCGGTGGTTATGGTTATTGGACGAAAGAAACAATTCTCTACCCCGGTGAATCATTATCTTTTATAACGAGCGCCAAAAACAATCTAAGGAAGCGGGATGATTAAAGTTATCACACTTTTATTGTTTGCATTACTGACTGGTTGTCAGTCAGTAGAAAGTAAAATCGAAGAACTCCCGACAGTTGGTTTTGACCCTATTCTATACAATAAAAGTGAGGCCTTTACTGACGGAAAAGTTACTTTACGTGTCGAAAGTTCAGGAACTGATGTTTGGCTTGTCGCCAAGAATGGAACCAGAAGTTTTATTGAGCTTTCAGGCCTAACGCTAGGTGGTAGTCGTTGTGCTTACAATGCCCGTAGTAAGCAACTTTTGCCCCCAGGCAGCGTAAGCACATTCGTAGTTCCTACGGTTGGAATGCTTGGACTTTGCTTCAACAATGAAGATCAACTTATGTTTATTAACCGTGCTTTTAGCAGAATCTCTCCCAAAGCAAAAGGAAAAGATTCGCTTTCGCTTTTATTTTCTGTTAGTTACGATTTTCCCGGAAAAGCGGACCTAATTACTAACCACGATTTTCAAGAGTTATATCTTTTATTTTTGAATGAGGATAATCTATGAAACAAACATTAATTGTTATTTTAATATGTTTTTGTCACACGGCTTTAGCATATCCATACCGTATCTATACTGTCCCGGAAGGGGCATTAGTAAAAAACATACTAACTAATGAATATCTAGGAAAAACCCCTGTGGTTGTGGACGTGAGCAATACCGAAGCTGGTTCTACTTTTGGGATTTCATTATTTAGACATGAAAATGTTGCTATAAAGATTTTTACAGTAATGCCTTCAGCAGAAAATAATTTTGCTGTTTCTGGACCTGACGTTGCAACTATGTCATTGCCGGGAAAAGCACCTTTAAACGTAGTAAATGATGGGAATGGCGCTTCTGTTCATATAGAACTAAGACCTTATATGTCTGAACCTGCGCACACCCCATATTAATATAACAAGAAATTAAAAATATAAATCATATGAACTGCATCATAAAGATGCAGTTCAATATTTATTCTGATACTTTTAATTTTTCTTTTATGAACTCCTCTAGTTCCTTAATAAAACCCGCATTTATCCTATTGAATTCAAAGCGAATTTTTCTACCAGTATTGTTTTTACTGATTCTTGCATACTTATCTTTGTTATCAAAAGTAATAAGATCACTTGTTTCCCATTTTGTGGAATAAGTTTTTTCACAAACACTTTCCACAGATTGTGTGATTTTTTCCATTACAACTTTTTGAGCAACCTGGAGATCTCCAATGTCTAAATCTTTTGTTTCCTCTTTAACATTATCTATTACTTCATCTAAAGGAAATAGATTTTTTTGCACATATTTCTGTAAACGAGACAAGCGACTATAATAGGAGTTCGGGATTCCTTCATAATCCGGGAATAAAGAGATTAATGTTTCGTCAATACGGGCCGCCTGGATTCTTTTGGCTACCGATACATGACTAATCCCAAGATATGCTGCGAGTTCTTCATTAGTAGAAAATCCTTTTTCTTCCATTTTTTTGATAAATTGAAACCCAACTTCTCTATATGAAAATTTTCGAGATGTTTGTGCTGCGGATATAATTGAATTTATATCATCTTCGGTTAGTTCATCCGGAAGAACCCACAGGGGGAGATCCTTTTCTGCCTTTATACAGCAGAAACGTCTGCGACTTCCTTCTATTAATAAATAAACCCCATCTCTTTTTACAGCGATCCCTTCGGTATCGACCCCTCTTTCTTCAATCTGCTTAAGAATATCTCTAACAGAATAATCTGTAAGGGCTTCTTGATTTCGTGGGTTCGCTGGATGGACTAAGGTCTCCTTCTCCACTCTCTGGGCTGGAACAATCACATGTTCCGCTTCAAGTCTCCGGCCCTTATGAAGAGTGAATAACTTTTTTATGCGAGGTGCTGTTTTCAAACCCGCAAGACCTGAACGGTGACCGACTTCTGTCCGCTTTGGTGCGTTTAAATATCGAGATTTATCATTCCCGATATGTTGCTCATCGCTCATGCGTTAACTCCTTGCTTAGCTGAAAAACTTTTTATTTCATTTATAAATTGCTGATATACCTGTAATACAGATTCTTCTGCGACATCAAGCTGCTTTGCGGAACAAAGTTCCTCTGATTTTTTGATATCAAGCACTGTACGCCCTTTGGAAGCAGCTGCCTTAAATGCTTCAGAATTTTTTATGTTAGCGGACATCAAAAGGTCCTGAACAGTTCTGATTAATTTATCCAAAACTATTCTTTCATATGGACTTTTGTCATCTACATTGACAGCAAGAACTTTGAACCATTTTAAATTGTCGCCCTTACTTGGTGATTGTTTAAACCTTTCACTTATTGTAAGCATGAAGTCTGTAGTAGAGGCGTAATCATATTCACGTGGTGACACTGCGACAAGAATCCCATCGGCCGCTTCGTCAGCAGCCCAGATCAAAGGTGAATCTTCAGGTGGAGTGTCTATAATAATCAAATCATAGTTCTGCTTCAGTACCGGTAAGATAACTTCCTTGAAACGTAGTAACAAAGACGTACGTTCTTCTCTAGAACATTGCCAGTATTTATCTTTAAAACGAGCATCTGTCGGAAAAGCCGTTATTACGTCCAAGTTTGGCAGATGCGTTGAAAAAGGCATATTAGTGATGATTTCTTCTTCAGAGAATCCTGAATCTAAATATTTTTTATACTCAGAATTTTCTTCATAAATTCCAAGGATTGCATCAATTGCTGTAAGGAAGACATCATCTTCTGAGACACTTTGAATCATGCTGCTTCCAATCGAACCTTGTGGGTCCCATTCGATCATTAATACACGTGCATTGAGTTGTAGATCTAAAGCAGCTGCTACTGCTAAAGCTACAGATGTAGTGCTTTTCCCTGTACCGCCTTTATGATTCTGAGTAACAATAGCTCTGCTAAAGTAATGATCGCGGTACTTGGGATAACCCAGGGCATCCATTATTTTTTGAACATCCCAGCGGGTGTAAAGATGATTTTTGTTTTGATAAATAGGTGCACCAACAAGTTCTTTTTCTTCTAAGTCCGAAAGTATTTTATTGAACGTTACTCGTGACTTCCCAAAAAAATCAGAGAGATTTTTTTTATTCAAACAGTGGTTATAGATCAGTCTATCAACACCATCAACACTATCATCAGAAACAGATACTCTTGATGAAGCCATCAGAGATTCCTTTAGAGAAATCTGCTCGCTTTTCATGCGCTGACCAACGAGGGCGATCTTTTCAAGTAAATTCATGGTTATGACCTTTTTGCACTGAAAACCGACTTTTACGCATATATGTAAACTTTACGTATAATGCGTCCATTTCCTTGTTATGCGTACAATTCTATCCTTAGTTTCAATCTTAAGCTAATGTTTGTTTACTTTTTTATGATTTTTTGTGAGCTTAACTTGCAGATGTGAGCTCAGACTCTCTAGTCCATACCTAATGCACAACCTGTTTAAACCACGATTCTTGTCTCCTTCTCTACGCTTTGAAGTTAAGAGCTCCATTAATGAATCTTCACGCCTACCCTATTTCTTGCTTAGACCCTAAAATCTATCTCACCGGTGTGCTGATATACGTTTCCTAACTGTGAACCGTTGTCGTCAGTCCAGTCTAAAGATATGAGGTGTTAATCTCTTGAGGAGGCACACTACGAATTATGGGAGCAGAGTTAGCAACCTCACCCCGAAATGAAACCCAACTTAAGGAGGCAACCCCAGTGTGGAGATTAAGGGGGTTAAATCTGCCAGCGGCTGACAGTGTCCCAGCTGCTGCTCAGTCACACCACGCCCTGATTTAATCCCCTGCCCGGTATTGTAATGACCGAAAAAAACCCGTGCACTGGTGTCGGCAGACCGGCATGCATGAATATGACGTTAATCTGTATCAGCAGGCACTTTTCGCATAATGGGAGCAAGTGATAGCAACGCCGCCCAGAACGGAATGCCAACATCAGGACTGAACCCAAGTTTGGCGATTAAGGGGGTTAAATTTGCAAGCGGATGACAGTGCCCCCAGCTGCTGCTCAGTCACACCACGCTTGATTAAATCTCTCGCCAGGTCTTGTTTTGACCGAAAATAGCCCAAGCACTGATGTCGGCAGACTGGCATATAGGAATATGACGTTAATCTGTATCAGCAGGTACATTTCGCATTATGTGAGCAAGTGATAGCAACCCAGCCCGGAACTGAAGGCCAGCATGAGGACAGAACCCCAGTTTGGCGATTAAGGGGGTTAAATCTCACAGCGGCTGACAGTGCCTTCAGATGCTGCTCAGGCATACTACTCTCCCTGATATAATCTCCCATATGTTCTTGAGATCGTCGGAAATCGCCCATGCACCGGTGTCGGCAGACCGGTATGCAGTAATGTGAATTTAATCTGCATCATCAAGCACATTTCGTATTATGGAAGTAAGTGTTAGTAAACCAAAGCCCGCCCAGAACGGAAGGTCAACATCAGAACAGAATCCCAGTTTGGCGATTAAGGGTGTTAAATCTGCAAGCTGCTGACAGTGCCCCAGTTGCTGCTCAGTCACACCACGCCCTGATAGAATCTCCTGCCCGGAAATGTGATGACCGAAAAAAGCCCGTGCACTGGTGTCGGCAGACCGGCACGCAGGAATATGACGTTAATCTGTATCAGGAGGCACATTTCGCATTATGGGAGCAAGCGATAGCAACCCAAGCCCAGAACTGAAGGCCAGCATCAGGACAGAACCCCAGTATGGCGATTAAGGGGGTTAAATCCGCCAGTGGCAATAAGATCCCGAGCGGTGTTTAAGAAATATTTCCCGAAGGACAATCTTCCGCTCGTACGATGAATATAGTGTTCAACCCGGGAGAGGGATCACTTAACCTGCTTAGCCTAAATCTTACGTCATTCTCTAAACGGAGTTTAAGCTTAATGGTCCTGAGAAAGTTAAAAGGACTACCCATAATGACGGTTTGAGATGGCGAATAAGGGTTTTTTCTGCCAGCGGCTGACATTGCCCCAGCTTCTGCTCAGTCACACCACGCCTGATTAAATCTTCCGCCAGGTCTTGTTATGACCGAAAATTGTCCGTGCACTAGAGTCGTAAGACCTGCATACAGGAATGAGGCGTAAATCTTTATCAGGTGGCAAGGTTCGCATCATGGGAGCAAGGGTCTTGAACTGGAGGTTAACATCATAAAATCCCAGATTGGCGATTAAGGGTGTTAAATCTGACAGCGACTGAAAGTGCCTTCAGATGCTGCTCAGGTATATTACACCCTGAAAAAATCAAGCATCTGTGCTTGCGAATATCGGAAAAGGCCATGCACCGGTGTCGGCAGACCGGCATGGGCAATGAGACGTTAATCTGTATCAGCTGGCGCATTTCGTATCATGGGAACAAGTGTTAGCAACCCTCTCCAGGACGGAAGGACACTATCAGGACTGATCCCAGTTTGGCGATTAAGGGGGTTAAATCTGCCAGCGGCTGACAGTGCCTTCTGATGCTGCTCAGACATACTATGCACAGATATAATCACCCGTCCGTCCTTGTGATTATCGGAAAAGGCCATGCACCGGAGTCGGCAGACCGGTATGCAGTGATGTGACTTTAATCTTTATCAGCAGGCGCATTTCGTATTAAGGGAGCAAGTGTTAGCAACCCTGCCCAGGACGGAAGGACACTATCAGGACTGAACGCCAGTTTGGCGATTAAGGGGGTTAAATCTGCCAGTGGCTGACAGTGCCTTCTGATGCTGCTCAGACATACTATGCACAGATATAATCACCCGTCCGTCCTTGTGATTATCGGAAAAGGCCATGCACCGGAGTCGGCAAACCGGTATGCAGTGATGTGACTTTAATCTTTATCAGCAGGCGCATTTCGTATTAAGGGAGCCAGTGTTAGCAACCCTGCCCAGGACGGAAGGACACTATCAGGACTGAACGCCAGTTTGGCGATTAAGGGGGTTAAATCTGCAAGCGGATGACAGTGCCCCAGCTGCTGCTCAGTCACACCACGTCCTGATAAAATCTCCTGCCCGGTAATGTGATGACCGAAAAAAGCCCGTGCACTGGTGTCGGCAGACCGGCACGCAGGAATATGACGTTAATCTGTATCAGCAGGTACATCTCGCATTAGGGAGCAAGTGATAGCAACCCCGCCCAGAACTGAAGGCCAGCATGAGGACAGAACCCCAGTTTGGCGATTAAGGGGGTTAAATCCGGCAGCGTGAGTAAGTGCCCGTGCTGTGTTAAAGAAATATTCCCTAAGGACAATCTTCCGCTCGGCCTTTTGTATAAAGTTGTCACCCCGGGAGCGGGGATCACTTTACCTGCTTAGCCTAAATCTTACGTCAATCGCTATCCGGAATTTTAGCTTAATGGTCCTGAGTAAGTTAAAAGGGCTACCCATAATGACGTCCCCAGATGGTGATAAAGGAGTTAATTCCGCCTTCGGCTTACAGTGCCGCAGCTGCTGCTCAGCAACACCACGCCCTGATTAAATCTCCCGCCTGTCCTTGTGATGACCAAAAATAGTCCGTGCACTGGCGTCGTAAGACCGGCATACAGGAATGAGGCGTTAATCTTTATTAGGTGGCAGGATTCGCATCATGGGAGCAAGGGCCCTAGAACTGTAGACTAACATTAGAAAATCACAGTTTGGCGATAAAGGGGGTTAAATAAGTTAAAAGTCTTCGGTGAGCAAATTGGATAAATTTTCAGAAACCAAACCGTTAATAATAAACTTTTAGAAGAATGATTAAAGGATATTAAGTTTTGTATGCAAAATGACACCAGTGATCTGTTTTCACTAATAATGCCGCGCTACTTTGATTACCTTTGGTAAACAAAAATGTAATTTACGTGATTTTCATCTTATAATGTCAGTATTGAAGTTATAAATTTTGTTTACTTAATGCGTACACAACCTAACTGCGATTTGTATTTATGTCACTGTTTTTACACCACATTAATTATAAAACCAAAATTTGCAGCACAGTGATGAACTCATTAAGTCACAACCTCATTTGTTTACTTAAGGCATACAATAAAAAACCAGATTCTTATGAGACATCTGGTTTAATTATTTTTGCTTGAAGATATTTACTCTACGCGGCCAAACCCGCTGCTACTTCTTGAGCATAGAGAATTTCTATTGCCTCGCCATAGCTACAATTCTCGCGGCTTTGAATTTCCCATAATTTACTCCTGTCAGCACTATCCGTAGTAAAACAAAGCTCCATTTTCCGGTCTACGTATAACCGACAGATCTCTTGGAAGTTTTCGAACCTGACTAACATCTCTGAAAACACCTTTTTGACTGTACGAATATTTTTCATACGTTCATATTCTGCATCTGAAGTAGAAAAATATTTATTAGCCTTCATTGCTTCAATGCTTTCTTTTTCTTGTTTCATGATTATCTTCCAAGGCGAGTTAGCAGTCAGGGCCCGGCCAACAGAAGAAGTAAAATAATCTTCAAACGACTGTGTGATACAGATGCCAGCGCAGTTTGTTTTCCTGAACCTACGCCATGCCGCTTCGAGGAAGGAAGAGAAGAATTGGTTTGATTGATTTCCGGCACCTGATGAATTATCAGGACGAATGTACTCCCATGCTTCATCAAGGATGAACAAGCGACGACGCCCATCTTTTTTGATGAACATTGCATGCTGAGCAGCCTGAATGATAGACATTAATACAACTGTCTGAAGGTGGGGGGTGCCTTTTAGCTCCTCCAGTTCCAAAACAATAAATCTGCTGTCGAAGTTGATTGGAGGCAACGTATCGGTAAACCGGTGCCCATAAATTCCACCTTCGCACCATGCTCCGAGTTGCTCCCCAATATCCTTTATACGTTTGTCTTCATGCTTCTTGCAACGCAGAGCAAAGCCGGTTATTGAACCGGTCCGACCTGATTTTCTGGATTCTTGGTACTCTTCTGCAATAAGCTGAAGCATCACTGATTGTTGATAATCATCGATAAGGCCTTTCTCTGAAGCCATAATTTTTAGCTGATTCAAAACCATTATGGTCTGAGCAACTTTGTCTTTTTCTGCATCGTTTGAAGTTGATTCACCGGTAAATTCAGGTGCTTCGTTAAATACATCGTCGTTAACAGTGATGTCAGTTAGGAAGGCAAAGGGATTTAGGGTGAAGTCAGGGGTTTTACCGAAATCAATAAATTGACTGTTTGTATATTGTTCCGCAATCCCCTGGTAAGAACGGCCCACGTCCACAACAAATACTTGAGCACCGTCAGGATCATCATCTGGGTATTCGTTTTCTAAAAAATGCTTAAATGTTGAGCGATAATGAACGAGGTTATTAGATCGCGGTCCAGCTCCAAGATAGTTATTGATTAGATATGCTGTCCAGAATGACTTCCCTGCACCTGACGTTGCACCAATAACCATGTTATAGCTTGCAGAAGTCTTGAAAATATCAAGTCCCATGAGTTGACCTTCACGAGAAACTAAACTCAGTACTGGTCTATCTGTATTACCTTTCCAGGGCCCAAAGATCGGTGTCATATGAGCCGCTCCGGTGTTGCTCACTACTTCGGAACGGTCAAGGTCGAAAATTGTCTTTGGGTCATTGCACATTGGCAGACATGACATAAATGACGGGAAAACGATAAAGGAATCATCTGCTACTTTGACCCGGCTTTCGAGGTAAAAGGATTTGAGATCGTTAGCTGCTGTCTGCACAGAATTGGCATTACTACCCATAACAGTGAAAGTAAGATACCCTCTTAAAAGCTTTGCGCCATCCTCAAGCTCGCGAGTTACGGCCATGTAGTCATTATCCATATCCCGCAGGCGAGGGCAGAATGTGACAACTGAAGGTATACTTGCCTGTTTATTAGTGATTGCTTTGTAGCGGACGTTTTCTTTTGACAACTTGAGCGGATCGGCAAACTGAACAGTCTGAGTGATCATAAATGGGCTGAAAATTGTCTTACGTCCATGCATCCAGTTAACTACTAACTCATACATACAACCGAAATTGACGTATTCAGGAAACTTTACAACGGAAAGTTGTTTGAAGTAACGATGCTCAGATTCGTCGTCACTTTGTGTGACTGATGAGAAATGATTTTCTGTGACTGTATACTTACGGCCGGGAACGTTAACTTGTTCATTAAGCCTTTTCATAGTGTTAACGTCTATGAAACCTTCAGCCCACCGGGAGTTCTTTCCGGGGTTTACGACCTTATCTATACAATAGAGCCAGTTTTCTGCATCGACCTTAAACGGATGCAATCCAATCGTAATTAACTTACTTACAAGTTCAGAGTAAAGTGAATCGATACGCGAATGTTCCAGCTCGGTAGGAAGGGCAGACTGTAAAGGAATCGATAGCGAGATCCATACCTGAAAATCCCTCAACATAAGGTTATCATGATCAGGTTTTAAAGGCTTATGCATACTTCTGTCGTAGTAGTCCAACTGATAACCATTAAGCAGATCTGCTTTAAGCTTATCGTTCCCAGTCATACGCCCACCTCGCACAGCTGACCAAGCACTAAGCTGTAAAGTCAGGTCTGGCAATGCAGTCAGAGATATTTGACAGACAGTATCTGTAGGGAAATCCATTTTGAACATTTCAGCAAGAACATCTTGCTGATTATCAAAAACTCCAGGGGATGGATTACAGATAAACATAAACCCTAATCTGTTGCCATCAATCAAAAAATAGTGAGTCCCTGCTAATTGATCGTAAACAGGGATAAACCCACCTAATTGATGGCGATTTAAACCGCTATTGTAATTATTGATAGCTTCCATATTTGACCTTACAGTTGTCTAACAATGCCGTTCGAAGAGACAGCTTTAGTTGCTTTTTGTTGCTGCTGCATATTTTCCCGGGCCGCATCCTGTACTTCTAAAGGAACTATGCGAGCTGGGTTTGAGGTCGAATTCTTGCCAGCAATCCATGTTTGCGGTTTTACGTTGACATAAACGTAGCCGGGAAGATTAAGCGCATCGTTATCATCGGTATAAGGTGCAAAAGTAATTCTCATTACTTTCCCCTGTTGCAGAACAGCAAGTGGTTCAGGAGCCACTACAGCTTGTTTATAACCTTGCGAACGGTATTGCTGGATCTGCCCAGGGTTGAGAGTCGGGTTAACGGGCTGGCCATTGTAAAGAGAGTACATATCCTTACCAGGGCTGATATCAGAATTAGGTGCAACGTAGCGTGGGGCATTTCCAGCAGAAACCGGATAGCTTGTTTGTTTAACGACTTCCGCAGCCGGATGAACGAAAGGGTTACCAGTTGAAGAGGCAGTGCTATAACTGCTAGTCATCCTTACGTTTGAATTAACCGGTACACCAGAAATAGGCCGTGGTCCAATGGATGAAGTAGGGGCACCCATTTTTAAAGTTTTATCGTACATGACAGGTAACTGACCAACTGGCTTAATTTCGGTTTTTGAATAAGCCACAGGCTGATTTTTAAGGGTAGTAGACTGTGGATATTTGACTTCCCCTGGAGGGCTAATTTCAGTTGGATAACGGCTGTCATTGACAGCCGATTTCTCCTTTCCCGATTCCGACTCTTCCCCCGCCAGTGCAGACAGATCATCTCGATTATTAGTTAACTCCATAACTTCGCGAGGACCTTTACAGATAACGCCCTTTTCAATGCCTGGACATTCGGATTCGGAACTACCGATGGAGCACCCCGTAAGATATGAGGATGTACCTACAACCAGAGCACTGAGTACCAATCTTTTGATGTTCATAAACTAGCCTTAATTTGTCTCAAATGGATTTTTTAAGAGAGGTTCAACGCTTTGGTTCAACCAGTAGTCGAAATCTTTTGGAATGCCATTACCAGCCAAACCATCCTGTCTGACAACTGAAGGTACACCCTGCAATTTATAAATTCCTGCGAGCATCAATGACGCTACCAAAGGTTCCGCCGGACATTCTTCTGCTTCTTTTTGAGAGAGCAATCTTTTTTCAATGTCGGATTTGCTTCCCATTAGCCAACGAAGAATATCGAGGTTGTTTATTTTTCCTTTTTCTTTACTACACCAGAGCCTTCTAAGCTCTTCTTTTGGCTCACCGGGTGAGGGAACTAAAACAATATCTATCCGATACTTGTCCCGATCTGCATAGAATTTCTTAACAAGTTCCATGCAACCGTCACAATCAAGTGTTATGAAAATGGCTGCTTGTCTTTTAAGCTTTGAATTTCCCAGAGGAATGGACGCTACAGTTTCCAGAGGGAAGGGGGCCTCATCAAGACTAATAAAATAGGAATTCCTGATTTCTTCTACAGTCAGAACAGGTTTACGTTTAATTACATCAACAAGGCTTCCCCCAGTAAGGGAGTATCGGCCATCGGTCGTTACTGCCATTAGCTGCGAACGTTCGTCCTGAAAGAGGTATAGCCCACCAGAAGGAATGTATATGGCATCCTTAGGTTTATATCCTTTCATTTTTGATAACACACCCGAGATCTGACTGGGTGAAACGCCACCTTCCTTTGCCTTTGCCATTAACGCAGCAGCATCACTATTAGTTAGGACCTGCTCTGAAGCATAAGTGACCGTATTCGCCATAATGGCGAAAGCCGCCATTAAAGGGAAAAGTAACTTTTTCACTATTGGGTGCCCTCTACTTCTTTGCATTATAAGAACTTGATTGTACCGCTTCAGAGCTATCTTCAAGTTCCATATAAGTGACGATTTCAACACTATCCGGTACAGTAACGGCAAGCGTTGCATCAATAATTAAATAGCCACGGTCACGGTAGATCTTCATTAATGTTCTGAAATATTCTTCGAATTGAGATCTATCATTGTCAGCAGTACGGCCTCCGTGATGCTTGAAAAATTCCTTACGTAATTCAGGCATGTCAAGCACTGCAATCTTGTACGAAGGCTGGGATTGTTTATTGAAGTAATCGTAAACATTCATAAAGCCTTTATAACCATAAATAATGACCAATACGGCAAAGGCGAAGAAAAATAAATACTTCAATATTTTTTCAATATCAATTTCGAAGGTAATTTTTTTTGTTGTCCTTTCTCGCACCATTTTTTTAGTGATTTCAGGTCCAGCTGATTCAGGCGATTCTTTTTTTTCTAAACTATCCATTTAAACCTCAGCGACTGGTCAGATTCGTTGGAATTGTAGTTCCGGTCTGAACGACAAATGTAATAGCTCGGCCAGGGCTAATTTCTACGATTGGCCACTGTTGTTCTGCAATTGCGGTGTAGTAATCGACGAGTCGATTAAGACCACCTTGAGCTGCACCAGCCCCGGCTAATGCCCCAAGTGCACCAAAATTAGGGGACTGATACTGAGCCTGTGAATTAGGGTCGATGTTAAGTGAAGATACCTTACTGGGACTTAAGCTACCGGCAAGTGAAGAAAGTCCACCGGCAAATGCAGCTCCTGCAATTGCGTTACCATTTCGGCTGATAAGCGTGCCTCGGATCCCATTTTTTCCGTCATTTTCACTTACAGCATATGCTTCCAGTTTTACGTCAAAAGCTTTCCCTTTTGAATTAACACAAGAGATAGAAGTGGCACGTATGTAAGCACGCTGTGACGCCAGATCACCAACAGCTGAACCCAGAAGGTTACAGTCACGCAAATCCATGGTGAAATTATTGGGCATGATGACATCTTTTTTAATACGCATCGTTACTGGCATTGGTTCTGATTTGGAAGAAAGGCTTGTAGGCGCTTCAAGCCCGGTAATCAGAACACCAGTGATAATAGATGTTGCCGGAAGAAACATTTCATCTTTTCGGGCAGCATGCCGCGCTTTGCTATCAACTGGCGCAGTACCATCACCTCGTACAGTCCGAGTTGGCGCTTTATCTCCTGCAATGACCTCTCTGCCTTCCTTGATTCTGTTTTCAGACACGGGCATAACCTGAATGACACCATCGGTACCATTAGTCTTAATGGAACTTTGTGTGATTGTTCTCATTGGGCTATTACGCGTAGGTGTGATAGAAGCGTAATTAGGGTTTACGCCATTAATCGGCGCATTAGCATTAAGCTGATAAGGAGCTGCCGGTGCCTGCTCATTAATCGTTTTACGCGAACTACCAGCATCCAAGTTACGATTGCCGTTTCGATTTGTCTGCATATCATTAATTTGCTGAGACAGCTGCTGAAGTTGAGAAGTTAAACTTGCAACTTGGGCTTTAGTTTCCTGTTGGGCTTTTTCTGCTTTTTCGCGGTCCTCTTTCGCCGCATTTTGGTCAAGTCGGTTTTGCTTAACCATTTCTTTATATACTTTCTGGCTTTCTTCATTACTCAATTTGTTCATTTGCGAATCATCTAACAACAAATTGGTCTGCATGTCTTTTTTCTGTGTTTTCTTTTCTTTCTTAACTGGTGTGGAAAAAATAGACTGGCTAATAATATAAACAATCACTACCAGCAGAGCGCCAATAACAGAAAGTCTGACGGTCTTATTTTCCCAGGCCTTTTTAATGTCCATGATTAGCTCCACTTGTAGGTTTCTGGAATCGTTTAATTTTTAGATTTCGTTCGCTGTCAGACATCTGAGGAACGATATAGGGTTCACCTGCTCTGGCCCAGTTTTCACGAACAGATGGATGATTCATTTCAGCTTTATCTATCTGGCTCGTTCTAGATATTTCATGTTTGTAATTAGGTTCCAAAACGTTACTTTTGTGATAGTCAAAAGCATTCTCCTCATTAATATTGCCCTCTCCTACAAATTTATCAATAAGAGTTGGATCGTTCATTATTACTGTCTGAACGGGAAAAGCGTTACTGCCATCTTCGATACTAATGGGTGCGTCCGGAACGATTAATACACTCCTTTTTGGTATATATTCTGACCTGTAGTAAAAGCTGGTTAAAGCAAATACGACAAAACCAATCACGGTGGCCCCAAGCAGAGCAGGCAAAGTAACTTTTCCCATATTATTTTCTGATTAGACTTGGTCTGGTTGTAACCCGGGCCTCGCGTTCCTTGAACAATTTATCCCGGACTATGTAAAGCTCTGTTTCTTCTCCCGGTTGCAGGTATGCTTTATCAAATAAAGCACTTGCAATAACGCCTTCTGCCATACACTGCTGATCAGCAACGATTTGACCGTATGGTTTATCGTTTTTCACAAGAATTACATCAATAAGTTCACGTGAGCCAACCAGTCTCTGACCGAGCTTTGCATACATATTAAAGTTACATGGTGACTGCTCTGGCGCAGGAATACGAGAAAGTCGGTCCTGTTGTAAACTGAATCCTGAAGGGACCTCACCAAGAGCCACAGGAGTCAATAAATCAATGATTCTTTGTTTATGATCGTCTTGTTTTGGATCCGTTGGAGCCAGTTCTTCTGACTGGGAGCGGGCCAACATTTCCTCATAGTTTTGCTTATCCAATGAGGTTTCACGTTTGGCTTGCATAGATGGGCTTAAAGATGTAGTAACTGAAATCATCGCACCGGGAACATCAAGCGGTACCAGGGTCAGGTTATAGGTCGATTCAGGTACCTGATCTTCAGACAACATAATCCCGATTGGTTTATCGGTATTAGTTGAAATAAAGACATCGCCACCATTAACAAATATGCTTGCCTCTTCAGCAGGGGTAGAAGTACTGACAGAAGCATTCTTGAAGCTGGTCGATATTCTGTTTTGAAGTCCTCGTGAAACTGGCAGTACCACATTCCCACCAGGCGGCACATTTACACGCTGAACTTCTTTATATCGGTTACGAGCTTCGACATAAAGTTCATCGGCTTTTGACGTGGCGGTCGCATTGGTTGCATTCTGCTGGGAAGAGGTACCTGTTGGTCTCCCATAGCTATCAATTGCACCAGATCGGGTCTGTGCGTCAAATCCGGGGAGACTAGGATTATTTGATAATGCTCCAGTAATAGCGCTTACCGCAGGCGAAGCATTGCTGGCTGGGGAAAGTTGCACGGTAGGGAGATCAGTTGTAGGTTTTTGTCCCTGCGCATTACCGGCTTCACTAAGGTTTGTTTGTGCACCTGACTGTTCAGAACCAGCTTGACCCGGAATAATGGCTTTTGCAGCTCCATTCTGAAATCCGTCAGCACCAACTGGCATTACAACCGGGTTATTAATTGTTGCTGGCAATTGGTATTCTTCAGCGATTACGCAGTTCGAAGTCGTGAGCATGATCAATGCTGTAATTGCGTTGAAGCCTAAGCCCTTTTTTTTAATCATCACTTGTTACCTGTAGACGGTGGCGGATTATCCAGCGTTGCCAGTTGCTCTTTGCCGTTTATCGTAATTTTTTTAATATTCGGTGTTCCGGAATATTGATTTACATATGCAATTCTTGGGCGACCATTTTTCATCCCGAGAACCCATTCATAAGTCCATTTCGATGATTCAGTTTTGTCCGGAACATTTACAAGTCGAGTCGTTTTGGTACCCCAGACATAGACCATGTCATTTTTTGGATCAAAGTAAATATCATTAGGCTTAAAGGTCTGCTCAACACCACGAGCCTGCATGATATTTATCTGCTCCTGTAAAGACTCACTCGTTTTAGCCTGTAGTTCAGGTGAAAGGGCATCGAGGACATAGGCCGTCACAAAGGAAATATTAGTTGGATTAATATTCCCTAAAAGGGTACTAAAAAAGAGAGCCCATTGTGTTTTATAAGATTCCGATGCTTTGTTACCAACAACCGTGATCTCTTCATTCATGTTTGGAGGGGTAACAATCGTCACTGGGTCAGTGAAAAAAAGAATCTTTGCAACCAATAACCCAATGACGGCTATTGAAACAGTATTAATGCGGATAAGTTTTGTATCACGATTAATCAGGGCGCTGTATGTAATTCCAGCACCTGACGCTTCAGCTTGTGGGCTAAATCGTTTTTTAATGTCCAAAAAACGTCCCTTAGCACTTTCATCTTTCTTTACGTATGACTGTTCAAGATCACCGTTTTCATCCTTTTTAGATTTTTTGAAAAAAGGGATGTTAATGCCACTTAGCATTTTCATTCATAGCTCCATCAAGAATACAAATCTCTGATAAATGGATCGTTGAAATAACGGCTACTAAAAACTGCTTTACCTGGCAAAAAACCGAGCCACCAGAGTTTGTGTTTTAGCAATCCTCTTATTCCTGACTCAGCTGCTTTGTTATACGCAATCCAATACACAACCGCTGCTACAACAGAAAACCCGAAGCATTCGAAGATATTCCCAAATGCAACCAGAATGAATGCAAGCCCTAATTTTTTGGCATCCCAAAACAAAATCAGTAGAGGCATGTTGATCCTGAAAGGGAATCTATAGGTATGCTGAGGAACGTCGTTCTGCTTACTCATTAAAAATCCAGAGAGGGGGATGAACCCCCTCATGCATGATTAACAATAAATTACAGCGGTACGCCAGCATCCATAAAGGTGCTGATAATTTTCTCGCCGTTGGCCATTACCAGCATCATGAATAATGAAACCAGTGCCAGGCCCGGGTTAGGCTTAAGGACAGAGAAATATACGCTTGAGATCAACATCGCGGCTGCCAGAATTTTGCCCGGAGCTCCAGTCATACTTTCACTCATGTATGACCAAATATCTCCCAGTGCCCCATCATCTGAACCCGCATATGCCAGACCGCAAAAAAGCACGGTCAGCAGAACAAACAAAATCACTTTTGCGCTTTTTGTTTTAAAAAGTGCAGCCGTGTTAGATTTCTTTTCACTAAGGCCAATATTTAAAGAAAGTTCCATAATTACTCCGTGTAGATTTGAGTTCACGTAAACGCGAATGAATAATACTTTTTTATTCCGATCCTTCCGTTCGCATAAACCCCCTTTTTTTAACGTTTAGCGATTGGTGAATTTTTAAGCAAAGGGCCTAAAGCATAATCTTTGAAAGGTACCAGTGAACGCTTAGTAAAAGTTTGAAAGAGGGGAGGGGGTAAGATTACGTTAAGCTCAATCCTGAAGCTGATGAGACTCCTCAAGCATAAAAGTCACTTTTGATGGTTTGAAAAGCTCTAACTAGATATCGGGCAGGTAACTAAGCTTCATATCTAATCTTTTTTGTTCCCTTATTATCTATCTCTTGATTCTGAGAAGGCCGCATATCACTGTGCTCCCTGGTTCGGCAACTATCAGTTGGAGAAACTACATACAATCCTCGGGCCGGTGCGTCATTCATCTAAATGCCTTTTACACCTCTGGGCGTGAGTGGGACTTTGTCTTGTCCATACGAACATCATTCATTCGAATGCTTTTGGCCAATGCTATTTAAGCAAATGCTTTCTGGCTGAGTCCTTTTGCGAATGAGTCTTTGATATAACTGCATGAATTTTGGGTTGTTTGGTGTACTAACAAAACAAAGGCATTTCTTTGAATGCCATTGGAGTTGTGATGCTTCTGATATTTTTTTGATCTCATATCAAGCACATAGTCCTTCTGATGCCCAATGTCATAGATGTCTTGGACCATTCTCGCTCTTAACAAAGCTGAACTGTGTGTCATTCGACCTAATGCCATTCACCAAAATGCCTTTTTATACCACTGCATAGCTATGCTCGGGATACAGTGGCAAACAAAAGCATTTCAATGAATGAATTTTTGGGATACCGACATCAAAAGCATTTGTATGAATGTAAGAGGCGTAATCCACAAAAGGCATTCACGTGAATAGAGTGCGCACGAAACCATCTTGCTCAACGGCATTTAATGAATGGGCTAGCATGTACGCTTGAGTCAGAAAGGCATACAGATGAATAGTCAGGAGTTCGTTTGAAAAGTTACTTTTTTGCACATTAAGCCGAGATGTAAGACCAGTAGTAAAAGAAGCACTAAGCATAGCACTGATAAATAACTTATTTTTCAGCAGGTTATAACCAGTGCATACCAGATAGCTTTCAACCTTGTTTGGCAAGGGCCAGCTTAGGGCTTCTTTTGAAGATCTGAAATTGTATGTCGCGACCTTTCTTAACTTCTTGATAATCGAGATATCCGATAGATTCAAGTTCCCGCATTGCTTTACGAATTATCTGGTTTTGCGTACGAATAGGGGTTGTAAGAAGCAACCTTTCCCTCAACCGTTTCATATTAACGAACAACGTACCAGCTGGCATTGCTTCAAAATAAATATAGAGAGATTGCGCAGCTTCTTTTTTAGCCAAAATGTATAGAACCTGAAGGCTTAACAATGTCTTATGGTCGTAACGATACAGTTCCCACATAGAAGGATCCCCAACCAGCTCAACAGTATCGCTTTTTGGATCAATCATAGCCTTCTGCACCAGATGCGTTACTGTGAACCGACCACTACGAGAGTCTGAGAAGGCAAGCACTACCGATGCAAGGTTCATTAATGACTCTTTAAAGCGCGCACGAGTTCGTTTGTTGATGTTTGTTGAACTGATACCACACATCTTCGCAAACTCGTTAAAAGTCAGGCTAATCTTCTCGGAAGTAAAACCATATTTACTGAAAGCCATGATGATCCCGAGCCAGCACTTAAAGTCGGTAGACATAGATAGTTTGACACCAGTTATCTTGATGTCGTCATAACCCTCCGATCTTGCAATTTCCATACACGAAAGCTCATCAGAGGCATCAACTTCAAAGTTTCGGTCGCGGTTTTCTTTTGTGCCGACAGGGGTAAATACACTCAATCTCAGCAGGGCCACGGGCTGAACCGACTTGGACGAGTTAGGCGTCAGTTGATAAGTCTTACCTGATTCATTACTGGTTACGTCAAAAGGATGGATTAACTCGTTGTTTTTAATCATTAACTTAACTCGTCGGTGATAAGATTTTCATTTGGCAAACTGTTTATAACATATTCTTGCAAATGCTTTTTACGCATTTACCTAAATGCCATAAGCATTCCAGTAAATGCCTTCCTTATTCATTCAAATGCTTTTCGCATGCATCCGAATGCCGGATCCTTTCATAAAGTTACTATAATCAATGAGTTAAAGATGCCGTGATCTTTACTTGAACTCTATTGATCTTTAGTGATCTAAAGAATTGATCTAACCTGTTGAAAACAATGATAAGTCCATATAAAACAAGGAATAGCGCTCCTTTATCAATATCTACAGATCGCAAACGGAAATGAAAGTGGGTTTACTATCATTGTTTTATTCAAGACAGTTTTTATTTTAATTTTATTAAGCAAATTTTTTGAGTTTACCTTTTAGATGTATCAGCCCTATTTGGCAAATTTGAGGTTCATGTATCATGTAGTAAACAGGAGGAAGATATGAACAACAGCAAACATACAGTCATTGAAGTGGATACTAATCTAGTTGAAATTGAAAAGGGATTTAATCCCCGAGAGGCGGTAATCGGAGATTTGTGTTACGAACAAGAACCTGTCAAATCGATGATTGTGTCAATCAAACAAGCCTTTAAGGAAGGAAGGCAGGTTGATATGATCAAGGTCGTAAAAAGAAAAGGTAAATATTTAGTTCGTCAAGGTCATACTCGTTTTCATGGCTTAAAATTAGCAATTTCTGAAGGTGCTAATATTCCAAAATTATCTGTTATCTTAATCGATTATAAAAACGAAATTGAAGAATACCTTGAGAACCTCGATGGTAACAGAAGCAATGGGCTAAATCCGGTTGGGCAAGCTCATGCATTAGCTCATGCTGTTAGTCTCGGGTATTCGGTTGAAGAACTAGCAATGCGATATCAACGATCAACTACCGCAATTCGTAATATGCTAAAAATCCTTGATATGCCATTAGAGCTTCAACGTTTGATTAGCCTAAATCTAATCAAAAAAACGCTCGCCATTGAAATAATGTTAAAATATTCCAACGATCACAAAATGGTTTTAAAACATATAGAAGGTTTCTTACCTGGCGTTAAGAATATTGAGACTACAACGAGCAAAATTGTAGGCATACCTGAACACAATGCAGCTGGAGCAGGACCAGACACCTTAAATAAAGGCGGACCAGAAAAGAAAAATTCGGCAGTCACACGTAAGACTTTGGGTATTAAGCGCCTCTCGCATAAGAAAACAGAACGGCTAAAATCTGAATTTCTTGAGCTTGTGGAAAGTACACATACGGAATCTATAACGAATACTCAAACAGAACTAAAATTTGGTAGAGATAGTGCACACTTGTTCAAAAATGTTGATAGTAAAAATGTAATATTTTCTGATGATGGTGTTCAAATAATCTTGAATGATGAAAAGCTAAATATTTTATTGTCTTTACTTAACGACGAAAATACAGCAATCATTCTTTCTAAACCAAAATTAGAAGAGCTTCTGGAAATTCGAGATCTCCTTAAGGAATAAAAAACCGAGGATTAGTTGAGTGATTAAACCTATAAAGCTGACTCTTATCGATAATTATAATGATTTGCTTCTAACTCATGAAGTCCTTAAACGCAACATGGAAGAGTTAGAACACGGTAAACGTTTTGACCAATTTCCTGAAGGGCATGACCACTATGAAAAAACTGTGAAAGAAGCTGTAGCAATCGTAGAGGCACGTTTGGAGGTGTTTCGAAAATGAAATCTCTTTTCTTTACTCTTGATGGTCATATGGTACCAGCCTCAGTGAATGTATCCCTTAACGGAGATGGAAATTATTATGCACCTATCGAAAGAGAATGTAACGAATGTGCGGGCACAGGCCACAAAGGGGCTGATGTATGTGAAAAGTGTCATGGGGTGCAAACAGTTGGACCCATTATTGAAAAATTAGTGGTACTAGAGCCAATTACCTTTCTCGATAACATTCCGGAACTGCGTGTTAACCCAACACTCGAAGCATGGAAATCCAGAAACCACGTACTTATTGAGAAAGCAAAAAAGGCTAACACTAAGTTTTCTAATAGTATATTGGCGCAACTAGACAATAACCGTTTTTTGACAGAACGCCAGCTGGATTGTTTCTTTACAACCTTTGATGTGATGTTGTCTGAAACTCCGGAAAATGAACAAGAAATTTTAAAACATAGCTACAATATCGGCCAGGTCATAAGCATTGAACTAACATTTACTGAAGTCAGGGCCGCGTACGCAAAAAGTAAAGGGAGTTATTTTTTTACATTTACTGGTAAAGTTAGAAATGACGGGATCGCTTTAACGGCCGATAAACAGGATCACATTTTATTGGGTGAACGTTATCATTTGACTGGAAAAGTCAGAAAATTCTATGATTTTGATTCGAAAAATTATGCTGCAATAACAGTTTTTAAGTTAAGTAAACTCCAAGACAGTTAAATGTTTTACTGCTTAAATATAGAGCCAAGACTTAAACTGTCGTTAGGACTCACTCACGTAATATTGTTGCTTACGCAATGGGTTTTATCCCTCATAAAGATCTGCGAGTATAAATCTTTTACATTTAAATTCCCCTCTATCACAACCTTTTCAATAGTAAAAAAATGATAATCTTATTAATTATAATTTTTAATTTTTTGTATACCAATACCATACAGTTAAGGCTAAAAGGTGATGATGGAGATGGACTTTAAAATGCACAATGATCTGGGTCTCGGTTTCATTTGTAAAAATGCAAGAACATCGTCAAAGCCAACGTTAAGAAAAGTTACTTTTCCGGTAAGCGCATATGAAACGTCTAAGCTTTCTTTAACCGGTTTTCAATGCCCCACAGCCTGCCGATTTCCTTTTTTTGTGCTATGCATGATAATCCATAACCATCTTTCGTCTGCATGCCCTATCAACCAAAATGAATGTTCAAATCATATATCGCAATTTTCTATCGACATTAAAGTACAAGATTGGCTTAGCCGTTCAAGAGTAGCGTTTATTGATTTCCATAATCTAAGAAATACAGATAAAACCACATTAATAACAGTGGAACATCTTGAAGCTTTACTTACTGTTATGTCAACTACTCTTGTCGCTTACGCTCCATATTCAAAAAAGAGACTTAACTTTAGCTTTCTAAATTCATTTACTTTGTCTAAAACTTCTCAAAGTTACACATTAACTTTCCCGGTAGTTCTCAGTCCGCTTTTAGATGCTCTTGGCGGTTTCATTCAGGAATGCATAACCGAAAAATTGTTAAAACGACGAAATTCGAATTTCATGGTTTACGAGTATCTTAAACGTTCAGGCCAGAGCTCTCATAAAGTGGAGGACATTAATAACGACTTACAGCTTAAAACTCTAAATATAAGACTTATGAGCGTCCTTACTGGGCTTTCTCAGCAAGGACTCATTTCATTTATTTGCGAAGGAAAGAGGGGCGACCGGAGAATAGAAGAGCTTCAGTTTATACCTTATGTTCAACGAACTCACCCTGAGGTATTAACTTTTCAGGAATGGATTAGCCCCGTTGATTAGAATTAACTCTATTTCAGCACGGCCAGTATTTCTGTTTCCGTTTTCCGTGTATTTGGCTTACTTCCTACGGATCGGTAAGCGCTGAGTCTGTGTATGACGAATCCACGCTCTTCATAGAGGCCCAAAGTGAATGGTGTCAGGCTATTTGATATCGCAACAGCAGCGCCTTTTCTGTGAGCGTCAACGAGCATATTTGCTAACAGCACGTGGTCGCTTTGGCTGAACGGTTTACCATCGTAACTGACAAAACTAGTTTTGCTTGTTTTGTCATATGGCGGATCACAATAAATCTGATCTCCTTCGCCGGTTGCGGCCAGAGTCTCCTCAAAACCAGCGGTGATCAGTTCAATACCTGAAAGACGAAATGAAAGGTAGTCTATTTTATTGAAGTCAAGCTTCAGTTCTGTATGTTTCCCCCAGGGCACTGAATAGATTCTTTCTGAGTTATAGCGGCACATACCGTTATAGCCCAGGCGATTCAGGGAGTAAAACAAAGCCGCTCTTTGAAGCGGTTGACCAGAAATACAGGTTTTGTTGAAACGGTCCCTCATCTCATAGTAGTCCTTTTCGACAAAGGTTTTATCCGCTAGGTTTTGGACCTGATTTATAAAGTTAGTTTTCTGTCTTTGAATAGTCCTGTATAGGTTGATCAAGTCTGGATTGCTATCTGCAAGCAATGCATTTTGTGCAAACATGTTCAGAAAAACGGCACCACCGCCTATAAAGGGTTCTACCCACCGGCAACTATGATCGTGTGGGTAGTGATGGCTGATGAAAGGCATCAGTTTCGTTTTTCCACCAGCCCATTTGATTATCGGCATGTGTCTGAGATGTCGAGTCAAAGTGTCTATACCTGAGAGAGAAATTTAGGTGCTGGTATCGTACCTAACCACGGGCTTTAACTAATAACTTAGGGAGCAAAAAAAAGTTGTTTAAGACGCACAGTTTTGACTTTCAGCATTGCGGATTTATAAGATTTTTCCTCACTGATACCTGAACTTTATGTTTTGGATTTATGTCTTTGTTTATGAAGCGATTTTGATGCCATCACAAGAAATGGGGAGCCCTCTTTTTTTGTGAAAAATCAGAATAGGCTCAAAAAGTACCTTTTTTGCGAAAAATTATGGATTTTTTTTTCGGTAGTATCCCCGCTACGCAGAAAGTAAGCAGAAAAATGTAACGGAGCCCCTATGAGTGTTTTACTGACAGAACCTACACAGCAAGCTAATGACAAGGTCTTTAAAACGGCCCATGTTGCCTTTTCAGTAGTTACTGGCACAGGTCGTTACGTCACTGGGCTTAAACAGTTCCGTGATGCAAACCCTGAACTTTGTACTGAAGTAAGTGACCAGAAAGCATGGGCTATCCACCCTTCAGTAATTCAGGTCACGCCAGGCTTCAACTCCCGCGAAATGGGAATGGGTGACGATTACTATAAGCTCCCTGAGGTTGAAGAACACATCTACAACATCAAGAATGCCTACATTCGAGGTGACTATGTAGACCCTATCCGAGTACGTGTCATTGATGGGGTACCTTTTGTTCGCCAGGGGCACTGCCGTTTAAAAGCCGCAATGATGGCATGTGATGAAGATCATGACATCACAATCCTTTGCGTTGAGATTAAAGAAGATGAAATTGGCTGTGAGCTCGCGACCATTGATGGTAACCGTGGTCTTGCGCTTTCTCCTGTTGCGCTTGGCGAGTCCTATCGTCGCCTACATTCTCTTGCTGGCTGGTCACTCGAACGAATTGCTCAACGTGAAAATAAAAGCCCGACGACCATCAGTTCTCTTATCCGCCTGACAACCTGTTCTGTTGTTATCAAGAAATGGATTCATGCTGACGCTATTTCGTATGTTAACGTGCTTTCACTGATCGATGAGCTCGGTGAAACAGAAGCAATTTCACGTATCAAGAAGATGATCGCGGAACTTGAGCAGGCCGATGCGAATGGCATCACGGTGAAAAAAACCCAACATGGTCAGGTACGAGTCAGACCTTCAGACTTCAAGCCAGCACGGATTCCGCCGGTTATTGCCACAAAAGCCGTAGAAGGCGTCAAACTCATCACCACCAGCTTATTACAGAAACTGGGGGATATTGAATTGCCGGAGATGACAGATTCAAGTGCTGACGAAGAAATCAACATTACGTTGAACCGCAGTACTCTGGAGATGCTGAGAAATCTTTCAAAAGAGATCACAGAATCAGAGAACAAGCAGCTTCGCCGTGCGGAGAATCGTCAGGCAAAACTTAATGGTGAGAAGCCAAAATACCCACGTAAAAAAAATGCTAAGAAGGCAGGGGAAGAGACCGATCAGGATACTGACCCACAGCCGGACGCAGAATAATTTACTTTTGGCAAAGTGTTGGTTTTGTCAGAGTCATTAAGGATTCAGGCTTTTTGCCCGCCTTTTTTAAACCTCCATGTATCGTTCTTGCCCCGTTTATGCGGGGCTTTTTTTTTGCTTCTTTCTATGAGTTGACATCTTTAAGTTTTATTCAGAGACATAAAAAACTTTTTCGTGTCACTGAACCTATTAGGTTACAGAGCGACGTTGCTATCCTGGTAAAAGTTTTTTCTAAAGGACCGGTAAAATGTCATCTCTTGATTCTGAAGCTAAACCCGATAATGCAGGTCACAGCGTACTGGCTTTAACAACCTCTCATAGCCTGGTGGTTAGCTCTTCTGAAACATTTCTTCCAGATATGCGCAAAGAGCTCGGCATTATCGCGGATCTTGTTGAGTCCTATAATGATGAACTCTGCTTGTTGAAACACATGGCTGTCCAGTTCAAAACCCACAATCACCAGAAACTTTATTCTTATCTCTCAGGCTACAACCACAGTATCTCTGAAGCGGATGCCTTGTTCGCGGAAAACGCTCTGAGATCTGAATACTGGAAACGCGTTATGGCACTCACTGATGTTTTGCCTATCATGTCGGATGCCAAACGTAACGAATGGGATAAGCAGTTTACGGCCGACCGCTATATTATGCCGCCTCAGGTGATCCCTGATTTCACAGCTGACGCTGTAGTAGGCACAGTCGTTGCTTTGCTTAATGACCGCAATCAATTTATTAAAGAAAGGGTTTACGACGTCTTCCAGTCTCTGAGCCGCAGTCATAAGACAAACAAAGCTTTTGGGTTCTCCACCCGCATGATCACTACCGGAGTTTGCGAGCCGTCTAAATACCCCTGGCAGAAATTAAGGGTGGATTTTAAAGAGTCTGGCATTTCACCACTGAGCGAGCTCCGCGTTATATGCGCATTCTTCCGTGGCGAACAGGTGAAGGCGATCCATAACACCAAATCATTGGTTGAGGCGTTGGTCGAACATGAGGGGTTCAGAAAATGGATCTGCATCGATGGCAACAGTATTCGTTTCAGGGTTTACAAAAATGGATCAATGCATATTGACGTCCACCCTGATATCGCCGAGCGGCTTAACAATATTTTATCAGCTATCGTACCGCTGGCATTACCTGCCGACCGCATGGCTCATAGCAAGAAATCTTTGGAGGCATTCCCTGTACTTAAGCAGTGCATCGACTTTGATACCCGGATGCAGCTTTCTGAACTAATGTTTAAAAATGACGGGGACAATAAATGGAGTTGCTGGACATCTTTAGGGTCTCTCGCCGAACGCAAATCTTCGAGTGTTGCCGCTGACACCCTTCGGTTCTTAGGGGCAACAGTAACAAAATACGATGTGACATTTTCCTATGATCCGTGTGAGGTTATTCGTTACATCGGCCAGATAGGGGAGATGCCTGATATTGTATCGCATCAGTTTTACCCTTCATCTTGCCGAATCAGCGAATATGTATATTCCCTGCTCGGTGCAGGGGAAGGGGATACCCTCCTGGAGCCTAATATTGGCCATGCGGATTTGCTTAAATCATTCCCTGCCGGTGTGATCGTTACTGGCATCGAGCTTGATACTTTGAATTGCCTTATCTCCCGGGCTAAGGGATACGATACGACAGAAGCTGACTTCCTCACATGGTCTAAGTCTAATCAACAGAAGAAGTTTGATTATGTCGTGATGAACCCACCTTTTGCCGATAACCGGGCCAGGCTGCATCTCCAGGCAGCTGCATCTCATCTCGCAGCCGGGGGATCTCTAGCAGCCGTTCTTCCATTATCTCTTCAGGGGCTCGATAACCTTCTGGGGGAAGAATTCCGGACGGAATGGATGGACGTTTTTGAGAACGAGTTTGAAAACACGACCGTTTCGGTTCGCATCCTGTACGCCGAACGTATTCAACAAGAGGAAGTCCTATGAGCAACCAACCCACCAGCCTGCCAGAAGAAGATATTGAGTTTGTTATGGATACCTTTCAGAGGAGCATGGGTAAATCCAAACCTGTCAGGGATACTCAAATAGAGGGCGAGAAACCGCAAAGTAAAGAGTCCGCAAACTCAACTGAAAACCCCGGTTATGAAGAATTCTTTTAATTACGCTCATGATATCCTGGTGCAGTTATTTAGAATGATATTTGAGGGATGGGGGACATTGTGATTAAAAGGCGTAACATTCGACGATCAGTTTATGGATTGCTTATTGTTCTTATCGCCGGAAATGTGTGGTTAGGCCTTAGAGCTGATAAAATTCATAAAGTGCGTTATCAGGATTTCTGGTCACCGGCAACTGTGATTAAAGTAACTGTAATGCCTTCAACGAATGAAATCCAGCTCAGTGGTAAAATCCCTAAATCGGTAAGAGTTTCAAACAATTATGTTGAGTACTCGTTACCGGGCACACTCTCGGACAAGACCATTTACCGAAGCGTGTTAGAAGATGAGATGCTCACTTTGCTTAATGCTGGAGGTCAACTTGAAGTTAAATACACTCTGGACAAGCAGACAAATCGAACTAAGGTATGCACTAAGTGCTTACGGGTGATTAAAGATATTAACCATCAATATTCAGCCACTGAGGTAAAGCATGGGCAGTCCTAAATTTGAAATTGCTGAGCAAATTAAAATGTGGATCGTTGTTTATCTAGTTTGCTTTTTAGCACTTTACTGTGTGTTAAGCGCTCTACATGCGCTTTATGATCCGCTAAATTTACCTGCCCTGACGTGGCCTATCAGCTGGTTCGTGGTGCCTGAAATGACAAGTTTTGGCAGTGCATTATTAGCTTTTGTCCTAACGCCAGGCCTTTGCTCTATAATTGCTGTTTTATTCGGTAAGTCTACCTTTAAAAAAGCTAAAACAAAAATATAGAGTTAATTAGATTGGTGGCTCAGGTTTATAAAACCTCTCACTAGAGAGGTTTATTTATTATTTTTGACTGAGATTAACAGCGTTTTCCATAAATGTATCAATAACAACCGTAAGAGACTGGCTGGTACCATGGCTATACTCAGGCCAAGGTAAAAAAGGATATGAAGAATACGCCATCAACATGATACTGGTTGGGCAACGCCAGTCCGTTGGAACACCTTTACTGTAATGGACAATCATAGCCGGGCGACTACAATCAATATCTCCAGCGTTTTTATCGAGTACGAAAGTAGCCAGAACGCCGGTGTCCTTCTGGGATACGAAAACAAGGCTGTCAGTAAAAATAAAGGCCATTAAGGAAGAGGCCAGGAAAGCGCCAGTAAATAAGGACTTCTTCTCTTTCCAAACGCGTCGAGCATATAACCCCATTAGCGCTACCGCTGAAACCATTCCGGACCACTGAGCACCCAAAGAAAAATCTGTTACTGTTTTAGATGTCATACTTTCATTAATAGTAATCATTGCGACAATGAATGGTGATGCAATTCCAAGTGTTGCTAGGACTATCAGCGATATTTCAGACCGGTTTTCTTTAGCGGATCCTTTACTTATTGCAGACATTGCTCTGAACATAACGAATGTACTGTTGAGCATCAGAAAACAGCATAAGAGCATGTATAACATTGGGTTTCCTCAACCTAGAAGTGATGGTTACCCTGTTATTTTACATAAATTTGACTCAACAGATGCTTTTAAAATCTCGCTTCCTTGAATTTAAAAACATATCAGCACAATTGGCAAACATAAAGGAGCAGCGTCTATCAAAAGTTACTTTTATGATTGGTTGAATACTCATTTTGAAGGCTAAAATCCAAAAAAGTGGGTACAAAAAGTTACTTTTGCGTCATCCAGATGCACTGCCGCCATTTTGCATTCTGTACGTTGGTTGCTTTCTCACTTGATGTCTCTTTTAACAGGCAAATTATCACTTTATCCGACCGGACCTTGTAGGCTGAATCCGTAGAATAAGGCTATAACCTATTCCCGGAGCATCATATGCGTAAAACTCTAATTGGCTGCATGGTTGCAACTGCCCTTGCTACTGTATCTTCGGCACATGCTCAGGTATTTAGCTACTCATTTACAGATACCAATAAGGCTGTTCGGAATATTAAGCCTGCAACACAAACATATCTTAATCCCGCTGGTGTTTTGACTCTGAACTTGATATCGGGTCTTGATCGGTACGAGCGAGTGACGGTCACACGAGACAGCGATAAAAAGGTTATGTATTCCTCCGTCTCGACCAAAACGAGCGTTGCAGATCGTATCGTTGCTGCCGATGGAACAGAATACTATGGAAAGGATATGGTTCTACCGGCGCTCGGAGAAGGGACCTTTACTGTAGTCAATGAAACTCTGGATATTCGCCAGACTGTAGTGAGCACATCTACTTATCATTTCATCGTTGATACAACTCCTCCACGCTATAAGAGTATTTATCCGAGTCAAAACGCAGGTTACGACATGGTACTTTCTGGGCCACTTTGGGAGTTGGGCCGAGGCGGTAGTGGCCAGTTTTCTATATTTGCAGACGGTATTGAGGATGCTAGTGGAATTGCCAAGATCCGTCTTGTCATTAAACGAAGTAATGGTTCTGTGGTCTCCGACAATAACCTGAGTTATGACACAGCCAATAAACGTGCGTTCTATCCGTGGATTAAAGATATGAACACCCAGGCTGGCATGCCCTCAAGTGATCTTGATGAAGAATTCACCTTCAATTTCATCGTTACGGACCTGGCAGGAAATACGCTTAACATTCCTCCCCAGCGGTTTTTATATGACGATCAAATGGGAGAATTTACGCCATTTGCAGTTCATGACTCACGTGTAAGCACCAGTGTTGTACCCGGCATTTCTTCGGGATACGTCCCGTTTAAACGAGGCCTTACAGTGCTGGAAAACCCCTACAAGTTGGTTATACGTATCCCAAGAACTAACTGGAAGCCATATCGAAATGGTGGCATGAGCATTACCAATAACTATGGCGGAGTACAGGTCCTTTCCGAAGATGCCACCTATGTCTACGTGGAAGTTAAGCTGCCACAGGGTGCCTTAGATGGAAACTACTATAGACCTGTGAATACATATCAATGGTCTGGAGGAGATCTTGGTCAGTATGCCAGCTGGCTCAACTGGGATCCTGCCTCTGTAAAGAGTCCGGCTTGGGGAAGTTCACCCATAGAACGACAAAAGGCTGATGGAACATGGTTCAACAGCGTAAACTGGAACCTGTTCAAGGCATCTGATATGCCTATAAAACTTACTAATATCCGGTTCAATGTACAGGCTAGGCCATATGATCAAAAAATCACTGGCGGAGCAACATGCAGTATTCCAACTGGCTCAACAACCTGTACCGTCTCTTTGCCCCAGGATATTATAAATGGCACTACCGGCTATCTTCATAGTGGCTATGAAGTAAGGTCAACCACCGAAGCAACCTTCTTTGCCCCTATATGGGAGAATATAGCCTGGCATACACTGGGTCCCTCCGTCACTGGATTTGATTACATTGAAACCACCAACATTCTCCAGGTTTACGTGAATCAACCTGGAGATGGTTCATATTTCGACCATGTTTATGTAAATCGAGTTTGGTTGTCAGATAAAAACCGTAACAACGCAGAAATAAGCGTAACCGGCAAACAAACAGGTAGAAATATGGCGTCTGGGAACTACACGTATGAGTTCAACATGAAAGAGGTACCAGAAGGCAGTTATAACGTGGTAATTAATGCCCAAGATACATTCAACAATACCGGTAACCTCCCTTATCAAACTGTTGTCGTTGATAATACAGCACCATCTGTAAGTATTAGCTACGAAGGAAAACCGATCAGCAAAAACGTAACAGTATATGGGCTGGAGAACGTCCGTATACAGCTCACCGATGCTCTAACTAAACCATCCTTAAGCCGTATGACTCTTCGCGGTGGCCCTGTTTCTGATGCGGTGGAATTGTCTTGGGTGAATCTGGGAAACAACCTGTATGCACCTAATTATCCCAAGATCTTTCCGTCTCTTAATGAAGGCGAAACATACACTCTCACAGTTCAGGCCAAAGATGAGATGAACAACGTTAAAGAAAGCTCAGTCGAATTTAACTACCTTCCAAACAATCTCGTCAGGCTAGAGAATCTGAAAACCTTAGCTGTCAATGCTTCTCTCAAAACATCTGACAATACTCCTCTGGCTGTTCTGTATGCCAGCCAGCTGCGTAAAAAGGATGGTTCAATCGCTACAGGGCTTCAGGACGCAGTGCTTACTGTCCGTAAGGACGCTGCATTCGGCGTGACTGTAAATGGTGTTTCTGCGATGCCAGGTGAAAGCAAAGAGCTTCAACTGGATTTGGGGCTCGGGGACAGCCGTAGCTTTCCTATTTTCCCTGCTGTATCCGGCCTTACAGGCAGATCTGAGTTCATGATTAACATTGAAGAATTAAAATAAAGCAGGGCTGTTTTGCTGAAGCACAACGGCCGTCTTCTGATGCGCCGTAGCCCATGTTGTTGCAAATCAGTCCGACGTTCATTGCGTAAGTAACGCTTACTGCGGACCATGGTAGTGATTAGACTCACTACCATGGTCATTTCACCACATATCTTCTCTGCATTGCTCTTGTTGGGCAGACTAGTAACTCGTCACTAAATTGCAGCTTTTGTCTTGCTAAGTCGCTGGTATAACTGCACTACGAAATCGTCAAAAGATTTTATCCCTCATGTAGATCCAATAAATGATCCCAAAGGTGCCAGAGAGTACAAAGAAGATCCCGGTACGCTGTAGGCCGCATGGTTACTGGGCTGGAGCATTGTCACTGACAACAGTAGCGACATAAGTGACAACGGGAGTGACTTAAAAGACAATGGTAGAGACTATTTCGACGTTGGTAATGATTTTAAGTGACAATGGTAGTGAGGTTAGACTTAAACTTCCACTGTAAGGTAAGGTGACTCGCATTATTTAAATAAATTATTACTTTCAATTACTTGCGACACGAGTCTGCATGTATGCTTCTATTTCTCAAAAATTTATCCACCGAAAATGCCTGTGGCTGTGATTTAGCTTTGACGACAGTTTTTATCAGGGAGGCAAGTTGAGACCTGTATAAGAACTAAGCATTTATTTATCCCCATTTTCCACAAGGTAGTTCCAATAATTAGTACCTTAGTGTTCCTGATAGATCAAAAGAGATCCCCGCTGCCTCCAGGCCAGACGGCACAAGGCCTGAGACGTGATCAGTGACAACAGTAGTGATTATTTTGACATTGGTAGTGATTATTATAACGTTGGTAATGAGTTTTTTGACATCAGTAGTGATCAGAGCGACAATAGTAGTGACTTTTCATTAGATCTTTTTAACTTGATCTGATCCGTTGTTGATAAGAGTTGCAGGTCATTGTATGCAAAGAGTTTTTGCCAAGTTTTAATGAGTGGAGTCGTTTTTTTAGGTAGAACTTATGCACAGATATGGATCATCACAATGATCCATCCAGTGACATAGAGTTCGCTGGGGCTTACTATTCACCAATCTGTTTACACATTCAGTGATAACTTATTATGACTAAAGAGAAAGATACTGAGCAGCAGGACCTGGTCACCAGGGCTTTCTCTGTTAGAGAGAAAGAATCAGGTAAAGACATCATTTTGCGTCCTAACAGCAACCGTACGGTGCAGTCTATTGCTTTGATGCGGCTCGGGCTGTTCGTCCCATCACCAAAGAGTGTGGGGCGTCAAAATCGGGAATATAAAACGGTTGGCTTTGACGCAACGAAAGAGTTACAGACGCTCTCTTTAATGGAGAGCGAGGGGTTCACCAATATTTCAATTGTCGGTGAGCGTCTTGATATGTCAGTAGATTTTAAGACGTGGATGGGCATCATTCGAACCTATGCCAATCATCCGATTAACAATGACACGATAAGCTTAAAATTCACTGAATTCCTCAAGCTATGTACGCCTGAAAATTATCGCTCATCTACAGCGTCCAGAAAACGTATAGACGCCTCCTTACGCAGGTTAGCATCCGTTACCTTGTCGTTCACCAGTAATAACTCGTCCAAAGTCTATACAACGCATCTGGTACAGTCTGCCCTGTTAGACCCGGAATCAGATCAGGTTGTCCTTCAGGTTGATCCTAAGATTTTCGAGCTCTATCAATACGATCATAAGGTTTTGATGCAGCTGAAGGCAATTAAGGAGTTGGCCAAGAAGGAAAGCGCCCAGGCTCTCTATACGTTCATAGAGTCATTACCGCCAAATCCTATACCGATATCCCTTACTCGGCTGAAAAATCGTCTGAACCTCAAAACACGAGCAAATAGTCAGAATGCTACCGTGAGAAAGGCTCTTGAAGAGTTGGCATCGATAGGATACCTCCAGTACACCGAAATTAAGAAAGACGGAAAAGTATACTTCCAGATTCATAAGCGGGATCCCGATCTGAATTTGAACAATACTCAGCCTCCTTTAGAAGTGGTTGAAGATGAAGAAGAGAACTCAGGGTCTTCTGTTTTAGAAGGTGAGTTATGCCCACCAGCTGACCCGATAGACGGCGATGATGTTCTTACCGTCCATGATTTAACCGCTGAAGAACTGCGCTATATTCGTAGTCTTCGAAGCCAGAAAAAGAACAGCAACGCCAGCTAAAGTTAACCCGGCGGTTCAGGCTCCGGGTGCTAAATTACTTCTTCGATTTTCGTTAGTCCCAGCCCGCTCTTTCACGTCAACGGTAATGAGTCAAAAGTCATTACCGTTGTCATTGTTCTCTACCACCCTATGTAGATCGAGATTGCGAATTCAACGCTTTCTCCTGAGTCACCTGTTAACACCCGGTTTCTACGCTTTACTTCATTGGCCAGTACATCCAACGGAAAATATCGTAACGGGGTGACAATGGCAGTGAGTTGACCCACTCACTACCATCGACATTCAAATCCCGGCTTCTCTGGTAGCTATAGTGACAATGGTAATGATGTGTACCTTACTGGCATTGTCATTGTCCTCCGAGTGTGCGTTCAGCTTTGGGAGGACACCGGAACTTAATGCGGCGAGTCACGGCCATTGTGAATCTCGATTGGATTGGCGAATACGGCTTCCGGTTGGGCCAGATGTCAATGGTTATGCTTCATCCAGCTCATTACTGTAGTCATTGCCGTTCAGCTGAGCTGATGCTCCTCTCATTCTATGTGGCGACAACGGTAGTGAGCCCAGAAAGTGACTACCGTTGTCATGGCCGTCCAGTAGAGCGGGTCAACCTCTTAAATCACAGGGTGACAACGGTATTGAGCCCAGAAAGTCACTACCGTTGTCATGGACGTCTGGTTAAGCGGATCTACCTCTCAATTCACAGGGTGACAATGGTAGTGAGCCCAGCAAGTCACTACCGTTGTCATAGTCGTCCCGTTGAGCAGATCAACCTCTTAACTTACAGGATGACAACGGTAGTGAGCCTATTAAGTCATTACCGTTGTCATTGCCATCCAGAAGAGCGGATGATCCTCTCAATTCATACGGCGACAATGGCACTGAGCCCAGCAAGTCACTTCCGTTGTCATAGCCTTCCAGAAGAGCAGATGAGCCTCTTAATTAACAGGGTGACAACGGTAGTGAGCTCATTAAGTCATTACTATTGTCATGGCCGTACAGCTGAGCTGATCATCCTCTCAATTCACACGCCGACAATGGTAGTGAGCTATTAAAGTCACTACCATTGTCATAGACGTCCAGTTAAGTGGACCATCCTCTCAATACACACGGTGACAACGGTAGTGAGCCATTAGAATCACTACCGTTGTCATTGCTTTTCAGGTGCACTGATAAGGCTCTCAATAGACACGACGACAATGGCAGTGAGCAATTAGAGTCACTTCCGTTGTCATTGCTTTCAGCTGAGCTGATAAGGTACGTCATTTACACGATGACAATGGCAGTGAGCCAATCGAGTCACTACCGTTGTTAATGCCGACCAACCGAGGGAAGGGTCCGCTCAAAGAACTGAGTGACAACAGTAGTGAGATCATCCAATCACTACCATTGTCAGCTTAAACCTGTAGGACGAAGAGGCTTGTCCGATAAAATGACGACAATGGAAATGAGCCTATCCATCACTACCACTGTCATTAAAGTCCAGCGGTTCAACGTTAATCAGTAGCTCCGGATGACAATGGTTGTGAGTCAGGCAATTCCCAAGCATTAAGTGACAGCAGCGTAACACCTCTAAGCTCACTCCTGTTGTCAGGGGTTAGGGTATTGAGTCTCTACCGTCGTCAGTGTTTCTGAGACACCAGTATTGCAGATCACTACAATTGTCACTTAAGTATCGACGGGGGAATAGATGCAAGTGACTGGCTAACCAGTACCAGTTTAGATTCAAAACGATCCCATCTTTGTGGATGCACTTGAGTAAGCTCGTATGACGATATGTCAGAGAAGTGACAACGGGAGTGAGTTGCCGGACTCACTACCGTTGTCATCCCCGGTTGAAGGAAGAGGATCCCCGGGGCTGTATATTTACCGGGTATCCTTACTCAAGGGTTTCGACACTCACTCCCATTGTCGTAATCAACGAGTGTGCATTGTCTTTTAAAAGCATCGCTGGAAACGTACGATTAAAGTAACTTTTCTTTCGGTTCTTCCTTGCGAATCTCTGAAGACGTACTGGCTGATCGGAGTCAAGGAGGGCAGTAAAATTGAAGCCGTCAGTTTTACTGTCGGCTCCGGGTAGTTACTTCAACTCGTCGATCTGAATCATGAATTCTGAGGTGCCAACTTTCCCATTTTCGGAAGGATAAACGGGTAACAGAAGATTATCCCCCTGGCCCATATCTATTTGCACCTCAACTGACTCACCTGGAGCCGCCTGTGCCCCGTTAAATTTAATACCGAAGGCTGCATCCTTCCGCACAGTCAGCGTTGCGTTCTGGACCCCTTTAGCAATTTCTCCATTTGTCTTACGCAGAACGTTAGTGGACAGGTACGCAAGGGGTACGCCATCTGTCGTTTTGAGAGGCGAACTGACCGATAATGTGCGTAGATTATGTAACTGCACAAGGTTATTCGGTAGATAACTGAACTTCTGAGTATAGGTTTTGGTATTCGACTGACTATCGGCAACTGTTACGCTAATTGAATAATTTTCAGATGGTTCGAAATTTGGGAACAGCCTCGGATACTCAGGCATGTATGTATCTTTGCCTGCCGGTGACCACGTAAGCTCAACGTTATCAGCTGTGGGGCCACCTACGAGCTGAAGACGGGTTATCCTCGGGGTTGTCAGATTATCTGCCAGAGCGATCCTGAGGTTCTCCAGGCCGTACACTACCGTATCGTCTTTTACCGGCTTTCCGTCGAATGTTATGGCCACTGTCGGAGGAGTGTTATCCAGAGCAATTTCTCCGAAAGTTTTATTGGTCTGGTTCTGGAAGAAGTCCCTGATGTTGACCTCAACGTTGTATTTTCCTTCAGACTGACGGGATAAATCATAAGCAATCGTGTAGTTACCTGAGATACGAGATTTGATTACGCCTGTGGGTGACATCCGGGTACCGGTGTTCTTATCGGAAAGATAAAATTCCCTCAATGAGACCGAGTCGAACCAGTTACCATCGCCTTCAAGTGACGCCAGTACATCCAGCTGCTTGTTAGTCTCGTCATATGATATCGAGTTTATTACCGGCAGTTGTTTATTGTTCCAGCGTGTCATAATCCATTGCTCAGACCGCAAAATGGGATTGCTGATGCTGCGAACGAAGTAAAGGATCCTATTGTAGCCCTGGGTACCCAAGGCCATATCAAACGTCTCAGGCGCTTCACACGAGGTTTTTCCTGCCGGAATGGTGCAGGTCGCCTTACCGCCGATCTCTTGTGCAAAGGGCCGGGCTTCAACGTTAAAACGAAGTCGGGAAATTTTAATTGGCAGTCGTGATGAAGCCACACTCTCAAAATCCTTCCACTTAACCCAGTTCCCCTTGTCATCGAGGAAATCTACCCAGGTACCCGCAAATGCAGGCGTTTGGTTTGCAGATGGGTTTAGAACGAGGCTGTATGACGGATAATACCCTCCCCACTGGCCAAAGTTCGCCATACGAGCCATATCCCCATTAATTGAGCCATAGGGAAGAGTCATTTCAACATAAGCATAAGTGCTGTCTACAGCTATCTCTTTGGGGGCGGAATATTGATTGATGAACTGAAGCCCACCTTCTGAATAAGCACGGTAGTTAGATTTTGGGATCCGGTAGACTAATCGAATAGGGTTTTCGTTAACGACCATACCGGCTTTGTAAGCCGGATAATTAGAAACCCCGGGTACGACGCTGGAAGACGTATTTGGATCATGAACGGCCCACAGTGTCATCTCACCCAGCGTGTTGTCGTAGCGAAATTTTTGAGTTGGCAGCGTTCGGCTATTACCTGCGTTATCGAAGATAACAACTTTTGCAGTAAAGTCTTCATCCAGGTTGCTGTCTGGTATTCCGGTTCCCTTAACTGAATTCTTAGAGTAAGTGTGGTACATCTTTTGGCCGGATACGTCATACTGCATCTGTGTAGTGCTGTAGAGGCTACCGTCCTGCCTGTAAATATATATTAGGCCCTTATCAATACCATTTGCATCACTTACGCCCGAAGAGGTGAAGTCATACTGCCCCGTTGCCTCTAATCCAAGCTTCCACACGTCACCAGCGGTAGAGCCAGAACCAGTATTAGCGGTAAGAGCATTTGCCGCTGGAGGGGTGACATCAATTAGCCAGTTATAGTTATAGGTCGCTACAGGCTTCTGATTGAGATCTAACACGTTTATCTGAACGACAAATTTGCCTTCACCCAAAGCAGGCAAAGTTACTTTTTTGCCGTAGAACTCACTACCGTCAGCAGCTGTTAGTCGGTCTGATACACCCGTCCGTGTAGTCGTAGTATTAAGAATGACAGTTCCAGTGTCTTTCGTGACTTTGACATTAACGAAACGATCAAGACCTGAAATAAGTGTCAAAGTTACCGGTGATGCCGGATTAAGCATAAGACGAGAAGACGGGGCGTGGATCTCAATACCGTTCGTGTCTTTAAAGGCCGATTCATATATCTGAGCTGGGGCCTGAACAGACATACCGAGTCCGGCTACAGCAGTAATAAAAGCGAGATGTTTCATTCTTATTCCCCTTTAGGTTTGGTGTTATTTTAAGCTTTTCCTAAAGGTCACTATGTTCGTAAAAGTATAAAAAACTTCTCCATATGGTGCTCGAAATTACAAATCTATAATTTGCCTTTCGACAAACCTTATTGTGCGTTCAGGACGGAAATCTTTCTTTTTGGAATTACATCTGACATTTCTGTGGTGTCCAAACTGGCAACGATTGCAAAACTTATAACATTAGCCTGAAACTATCGGCATCCACATATCGCATTAAGTGATGCTTTTACTTTATGTAAAAAAGAATCAGGATAAATTAGGTATGTCAGATATAAATGCGTTAACGGACGGCATATATGAATCAAAACCTGGCGGCATTACGCCACCAGTCGAGAGGGGAGTGAACCTCAGTCAGTACGTCTACCTTCGTTCCGCAAGGCGCTTCTTGTTGTGAATTACAAACTGCCCTGGCGAGAACTGCATCATTTCACCCCTAGCAACACACGTGCCTCTTCAACGGTTTGCCAAGAAGGCATTGCTACGCCAGATTGAGTGCCGTTGCCCCTGCGCTCACCTGTGTCACATTCTACATAAAGACGCATCAGCATCGCTTCTGTTTCAGCGGCCCGGCTATTATCCATTACCAGTTCTGCTGCGCGTCGTAGCTGTTCTGGAATGTCATTCCACATTCCCGCACCACTTCTGTCTTTGTTAGTGAGCAAGTCTTCAATAGCAGATGAAGCCATGTTAAGCAGGTCAGCCGAAACTAAAGGCATCGGCGGGGCGGTATAGAGGATTCGACGTCTTCCGCGTCTGTCTGGATCGTATTTATCATAAAAAGCTTTGTTCACATCTTCCCAGTGCCACTGAAGTTGCCCGGTTGCGTCATGGTGGCAAAACTCGCACTGATAAACAGGCGCAATCGACATAACTGCCTTTCCAATACGTGCCAGTACAGCAACTTCGTCAGCTCTGAGACTCATTGCTTCGCTTGGGTTACTACCCTCGGCAAATTCCAAAATTTGTTCAATACGTTCTGGTGTGAAAGTGGTCATAGGCTTTGAAAACATATTTTTCCAGTTGTGCTTACCATATCATCAGGCATTAGGAGCGTTAGCGAATAATTAACAGGTCAGGACCAAAACTAAATCCTTCCCCCATACGGTCTTCATGACGGGAGACATATGCCTTACCGTATTTCTCCAGATCCTGTAAGCGATCTTTTGCCAGATTCCACGAGTATTCCTGGCCCCACACGGGTCCGTCACGCCCGTCAAAGCGGTCAGGTTTACAATTTGCTTTCAGAAGAGCGTAGACATGCTCCACCGTGGGTAGCTGCAAAGCACTATTAGCCTGAGAAACGGCAGTATGCGTCATTTCTGTTCACTCTTTATTGATTTAGTCAGTTAAGCCGGTCAGGTAACTTTAACCGGCTACTCGTATTAAGATTTCTTTCCGGTTGCTTGTCAGTTAGCGGCGAAGATCAATTTCAAGGCGGGCTGTTTTGACCTTTGTTCCGGACTCCCTAAATGTATCATCCGGAAGAGGCGAAATTTGTCCGCCAAGTTGTTTGACTCGCTCCCTGAGCGCTTTTGTCAGTGTGTCTTCCCGGAACAATACCCCAGCTGACAGAATGGCCTGTAAGCGACCTCGCTTAGCGAGCATTGCGATGGCATGCATGACATGTTTAACGTCAGAGCGTTTAAGGAATGGTGGATTCATAACGATAACATCAAAAGTTTCATCGGGCTGGTACCCAAGAAAGTCGGTATGCACCAGCTCGACTCCTGTGCTAAGGACACTATCGTTCTTCACTGCAAGGAATCGCTCATCGTTCAATTCGATCCCGGTAATCAATGCATCCGGAGCCGCCAGTTTTAAGGCTTTCAGAATGCGGCCATCACCAAACTCTGGCTCCAGTACACGCTCCCCGGCAGCTGGTTCAGCGCGTAGAACCATATCTGTGACTAAATTCTCAGGTGTAGGGAAGAAATTGAACAGATCTCGTGGGATGTCAACCGAACCTGTCAGAATGATTTGCTCGATACGCTCAGCTGCATCCGCCGTAAAAATATGTGCCTGCTCTTTTCGGTTCCATTTGCCACCGGCGGCTTCGAGCACTTTGTTTGTCTTAACATAAATGCTGCGGTCGAGCTGGTCGGCCAGGAAAAGAAAGTTCCCTTCAGCACGGCAGCGAGATAAGACGTTCAGAACTTCAGTTGAGATTTGCATTAAAACTCCATTAAGAGGATTTACCCGCCTGGCGGCAGCGGGTTGGTTACTTAAACGGGACAATTCAGATTTGGCCTTGGTTAGTCGGCAGACAACAGCAGGGATGGGCTGTTATAAGAGAAGCGGTCAACGGGAGCCTTATCAAATCGCTGACCGCTTGCATCAGGGGTCAGAACGAGTCCGTTATGGGCGCAATGAATGTGGAGCAACATATCCCCGCCGGTGTTGATGTGTAAGGCAGGCACACCCTGATCGATTTCGAACATGACACCAAAACAGGGGTTACCTTCCTTGTTAACAACTTCACAGTGGATGTTATGTTGGCCGGTAACGCTGACCTGATAGGCCTGACTGTCCTCTTCTGGCAGTGTTTCCTCCTCCAGGCGCCAGTCCTGAAGTGTGAGGCTAATTTCAGGGGTGTCATGCTCTTTCTGAAGAGCCTGGATACCTTTACGGAACAGCTGCATCATTTCAGGAGTAAGGCAGTCTTCCTCAGCTCCAAAATGTTCTTTCCAGCCTTCAGGATCTGCATACATCCAGACGTTTTTAGCGAGCGAAGGTAAGGAAGCATCAGGCTCTACAAGGAGGTGAGGGATGTTCTCTTTGATTCCGAGATAACGTACCGGCTGGCCATTAAGCGGTAACCCATCCGACACTGTAACTTCTGTTCCTGGCAAGACGACGCTGTTTACCAGACCTCCACAATGTTCGGCCACCACGCGGCCTAAATCTGCCATAAACATCCGATGCTTTTCTGGTGAGTCCAGCTCACCAAGGAGTTCAGGTTTAAGCAGTAAACCGGTAATAATCTCAGTCAGTTCACGAGGAGATACTAATTTATACATTTTGTTTTCCTTTTCTGTGTTGGCTTTATATTACCAATCCAGATGCACGAGCTAATAACCTCCAGACAACTTTTTCAAAAATTATTTACTTAAAGCAGGGTGCTAATATGCGCAAGAAATGAATTTAGGAAGGACGGCTTCAAATTTAACTTTTTGGTTTTTTATTTTAGACGGACTTTAAAATAGCATCGTTGATAAAATAATAAACATGGTTTGTTTTTTTGTTTGTATTGACAATCAAATGGGTATAAATTAATTTACTTACATGGCGTATATTTAACGCCACCGCCCCGGCGGCACCGGGCATAAAAGGAAAACCATTTTGAAACCGATGCTCAAAAAAGATTTTTTTTCAGCTATTGAAAACCTTCTCAAAGCTGGCTTTCAACCTCGCTTTTACACTGTTAACAGTGGCCGAATCGGTCTCATTACATTCACTGATAAAAATGGAACAAAACAGGTTGAACAGGTTTATTCCTGCACTTCTTTAGCCGCCAATACTTTTGGAAAGCGCTTCACCACTTGGTTAGAAGAAATTTTTCAAAAGCATAATGAAGAAAAAGTAGCTGATTCCGGGTTCGAGGTTGGTAGCCGTGTCTGGGATAAATTGATGTATACGTTGCGCACCATTTCAGAAATTCGTGCCGGGGGGGTGCTGGTGCTGGATAACGGTGCACAGCGTACACTGGATGAAGTGCAAAAAACGGCACCTGAAACAAACCAGGTGGAGCCAAAGGAAATCTCTTCACTTCAGGAGCTGCTGAACGCTTCCAAAAATCTGGAGCCGACTTCGCCTGAGCTAATTGCGGCTCTTAATGAGGCTCTGTCAACCGCCATAAAACGGTGAATGCAACGGCAGTCTGGCACATCAGGCCTTGTCAGAGATTAGGCCTGAAAAGCACTTACGTACCGATATAACACCTAATTCCCCTCTAAGGAGATTGCCCTAAATGGCGATGAATAAAAAAGAACAAGCCGCGTATGATGAGCTGGTGGCACAGGCCAGAATAAACCGCGCTTTACGCTGGTCTGACTATGGCGTTGAACGCGATATGCCCGTACCAGAGGTCTCGGGGGAATACCAAAACGGCTGGAGCTTCAACACCGCCACTGGCACTGTTTATCCGACATGGAGCGGAACTACGGTTCACGGCACACGGGAAGAGGGAGAGGTTGTCGATGCAACCTCCCGCCGCATGCGAGGCATGAATGGTAGCCAGAACGGCATACCACAATACAGCACCAAAGAACGCGCCCTGAAGGCATTACGCTGTTCGCTTGAAATCAAGTTTGCCATGCAGCTGGATGCCATAGATAAAGCTATCGCAAAAGAAATAGAGCTGTCCACCGCTCGCCGGGAGAGCGATACATCAGATGCCTAGCGGTAAACCATCAATTCAGGCCCGTGATCAGAGGGGCCTTAACGCCCTGAAAGAGGCGGTTCCAGCGACGGCACAACTACAGATGCGGGTTACCCCTGAACGTAAACTGCGTTACGTCAATCAGGCAAAGGCCGAAGGTCTGGGTCTAACAGACTGGGTCCAAAAGCATATGGATAACGTGTGTGATCTGGCAGGCCAGCCTGAAATAACCATGTACAAAGATGATGGAGAAACAAGTGGCCAAAAATAACAACAGTCTCAAACAGCATGTCTTCAATATGCTGTCGGCTGGCAGCGAACTTAAAGAAGTGAAGCGTTTTCTCACCAGCAAGCGAGTTAAAGCCCGCCTGGCAGTGTCAATGATCCACGAGCAGGCGATTGCTGTGCAGAACACTGAATACCAGAATTATCCGGCTTATAGCTAACTGGTAACAACAATTACAGAGAGATACTTAAAATGAGCGTAAACCCAGAATACACCAGGGTTCAGCATGTCCAGATTATTCGCGAGCGAGATGGGCAGAAGGAAGTTGTTCGAGTCTATGATGAAGATGGCGACGTGGTTCTGTGTTTACCTGCCTACATTCAGGATGAGGAAATAAATCTTATTCTGCGCCGGTTGAATGACGTATATTCAGTCGGATATCGTGTAGGTGATGCAGCCCGCCGCCGCGCCATCAAAAAAGCGCTGGGGGATGATGAGGAGTAAGGCCATTTTTACTGGCAAGATATCTGTATACCGGAGTCTTTAGAGTACGTTCTAATGGCTCCGGATTATTAATACTGTTTTACTCATGCAATAAAAAGCAAACCAAAATTCTTTCGCTAATTCATTTTTAAATGCTCAAATCATTAAATGTAAGGAGCGTTATTTATCAATAGGTATGGCGTTCTTAATGGCTATTAAGCTAGTTCTGCTTTCGCTTGCTTCTGGAAATTAGGGAAACCTAATTTTACCCTATCAAAAAGTAACTTTTCTGGTTTTGTTGCATTCACGTAAACAAAAAAGTCCCGCCGGGCAGAAAAGAAAAACATCAAAAATAGCTATTTTCCCGAAAAGATCACGAACACTGAAAAAGTATCATGGGGAACCTGATCAGGAGACAACCCATGAAAATCAAACTAGCCCTGCTTATTGCATTTGCAGGTTTCAGCGCAGGAGCTTCCGCTGAAATCGCAGAATTCAGCTTTAAAGATACCCTGAACGTTAAAAAGACCGTATCGCCTGCATCCGTATGGATTAATCCGGTAACGAGCTTTGACGTTGCCGTTATTTCCGGTCTGGACCGTTATATTACGCTCAGTCTGCTGAAAAGTGACGGGAGCCTCATCTGGAGCACGAAAAGCAGCCTGGTTACCGTTGATGACCGTACCACATCTTCGACAGGCTTTGATTATTACGGCAAGACTCTGACCGTACCAGCGATGGGAGAAGATAGCTTCACCCTCAGAGAGGTGATTACCGACTTGCAAGGGAAGGAGGTCTCCCGGCAGGATTACCCGCTTGCAATTGACCGAACGCCTCCGGCAACGGGTACCATAAGTTATACGAGAAATGGGTGGAACTTTGGCAGCGAAGCGATCTTCACTTCAGTACCAGCCGGTATGCAGTACGCCAGCGTCCAGGCACTGGTCTTTAATGGACTGAGTGATAAAGGTTCCGGGCTTGCTAATGCTGAATATTTCATAACCGATGCCGCTGGAGTGGAGCGTAAAAAGCCAGCGGAAATTAATACAGTGGAAGGTAGCGTAACCGTTCAAGTCGCCGACGCAAGCAGCAATGCCCTGGCACCGGAAAACCGCTCTGAATATAAAGTGGGGATCTACCTTTATGACAAAGCGGGAAACAGGAGCGAACTAAGCCGCCGAAGCGTAATTGATCGGGTTAAGCCTGACGATATCATCCAGGTGCAGGACGCCACTACCGGATCATGGGTCTCCTATCAGTCTGGCATGACCGTCTTCCAGAACCCTATTTCCGTACGGGTATTAAGGAAGAAAAGTGACTTTACTGCTGTTAACGGTTCCAAATATGGCTGGGCGGACTCGAATTTCCAGACGTCCGATAGCACTTATAATATCTATACTTTCAAATACATATATCCAAATGTGGGGGATACTTATCATGAATTTCAGACTCTGGCGGGAGGAGTAAGACGAATTCATCATAACTCCCTCAACTTCACTCCAGCCCCGGCGATGGAAATAGCCCCGAAGATAGTGGCTAAAGAGATGTACCGGAGTGATACCAGTGAGTGGTTAACTCAGGCCTCAATCAGCGTTAAAACCGCCACCATTAGCCGCATAAAGGTAACCGCAGAACCCCGACCATACGTGCAAAAGTTCAGAACGGTAAAAAATGCAGCCTGGTTCTGCACTATTCCTGTCGGACAAAGTTCATGCGAGATGACGGTTAACTTCAACTACACCAGTGACAAAGGATTTGAGTATCTGCATCTTTACTCGGGAAAAGATGGTGACAGCATATTCGATGCGCTTGCTGGTAATTTTACGGTTATCTGGGATAACAACCCACCGGTGGTTAATGTCGCTCAGGTAAACAAGGCCTCCAAGACAATCACTATGACGGCCACCGATAATGATCGCGTCAACGCCTGGAACATCAGCTACTGGGATACCAAAGTTTTCGAAGCCACCCTTAAAAATGCCCGGGGGGAAACTTTCACCCTGAAGCCTGTGACTGTCAGTGAAAGCGATTATAAAACCAAAAACGCCACTTTCTCATACGCTGGTCTACCGGACGGGGATTATACGGTTGTTAGCGTGTCTGCCACGGATCTTGTTGGAAACACAGGAACCAAAACGCTTAATGCACCGCTGAAAATTGACTCAACGCTTCCGGTTATTGCGTTCAGCTTTAATGGCGCAGACGCAGAAGGAAAACTGGTTAAAGGGCTTGAGAACCTACGCATAAGCGTTACTGATGCCTCTGGGGATGCTTCCCTGATATCGCTTCAGCTCGCTGGTGGACCTAACTCTGAAAAGGTCACCCTTGCATTCACGCCGCTATCCAAGGATGTCTTTATTCCTGAATACCCCAGAATCTTCCCCAATACTGACGAATCGGGACAGATGTATCATCTGGAGGCTCTGGCTATTGACGAATCAGGTAACCGGACCACTAAAACGCTTAATTTTACCTACCAGCCAGCTAACCTGATTATGCTGGATAATCTCAAGACGCTGGCCACAGCCGTAGCACTGAAAGCAACGGACAACACGCCGCTGGCCATCATCCGAACCAGTGTGTTGCGTCGTCAGGACGGTTCTATCATTACCGGACAGTTAAACGGAACCCTGACTGTTCAGAAAAACGCCCAGTTCGGCGTTACGGTTGCCGGAGTTACGGTCCAGCCTGGTGAAACTAAATCGCTGTCACTGGATCTTGGTAATGGTGAAGAGCGCACATATCCCGTTACTCCCGCTGTAAGTGGTCAATCTGGCACGGCCACATTTACTATAGAATTCCCTCAAACATAAACCCTACACAAGGGTACGGTAGTATGCCGTACCCTGTTACGCCATCCTCAATGTAAAATGTAGAGTTGAGCATGACTTAATTATTACTTTCTCATTAAGTGTCTCTTAAACTGCAAACGGGAAAGTAATATTCCCGAGACGGGAAGGACTCCTTCCTTTTGGTTATAATCTATGATGCTAAACTGTGTAATTACACCGGAACAATGTCCTCGTTTAAATCGCTGGCACCAGTACATGATTTATCCATGAATGCTTTTTGATGCAATTTTACTTCAGAATGCTCTTAATTTTTTAAACAAATTATATTTGAATCCTTCGTGTATAAATTTGCAGCCCCTCTCTCAATGTTTTTTTAAAATATTTACTCTCAGGTTATTAGCCAGTAGATTCATTCTGTCATGATTACTCCAGAACTAACCGGAGGAATCACATTATGACCAAATATTATGATCGCAGTGGAATTGAAATCTCCAGCGCAAAAATCCGCTGTGTTGATTCTGTAAAAGGTACTGCGGAATATACTTTTCGTATTGTTTGCGATAAATGCAATGGGCGGGGAGAGCGTAAGCATTTTTATAGAAGTCGCTGTATGGCTTGTAAAGCCACGGGTTACAGCCTCGAAACGACCCGTACTGCTTACACGCTGAATGCGCTGTACCGCATTAATGCGCAAGCTGCCCGCAAAGTGTCAGCATCCCTGCAAGACGAGCGTTTAAGGACTGAAAGCGCCCACAGTTCTGCGTTCACAGCATGGTGCAGGTCTCATCAAAAAATGGTTGATGCAATCACCCAACAATCCAGTAGTAATAATTTTCTGGAAAGCCTTAAGTCTTCTTTAACCCACCAGCGTCAGTTAAGTGATAAGCAGCTGGCAGTTGCCGCCCGCATTTTAGGTATTCATTAATTCAAAGCCCTTTTAATTTAATTTTAAGGTCAATTATTACGGAGGAACTATGATCCATTCATTTAAAGACAGACGGCTTGAAAAGTTCTTCCGTAATGGAAAAACAACGGCAGGTATTCCTTCTGAAATTATTAACGCGATTCTGTGTCGACTTGAAACGCTGGATAATGTCCAGAGTGAGCGGGAGTTATTATCCAACAGCTTGCGTTATGAACGCTTAAGAATGACGTCAAACCGTTATTCCTCCATTCGAGTAAACTCTAAGTATCGATTATTCTTTGAATGGAATGATGGCGCACATAATGTTCATTTGTCTGCACATGACTATAAATCGCTCATCCATTAAGGTTAAAAATGAAGCTATTTTCAATTTCATCCCGGGATACAAGCATGGACGCGATGTTTTATATCCAGGCCAGTACTAAACAACAGGCAAGTTACATATTTAGTACCCTTTCCCCGAAGCCTACTGCGAACTGCCAGCTTACAGATTTGCAGAATGAGACGGTCGTCCCTTCCATAAGCCCTATTTCGCTTTCACTTAACCCCTGGTCGATCAATTCCCAGTCCCGAACCCGGGAACTGCGTATGGCCACGCATGGTCTTAACCTGATCTGTGCAGTCACGGATGAGCATACCCGTCAGATAGTTGACTTTTGCGATAACCTTGGACAGCAGCTTAAGGATCCGGACGACAAAAGCGCCTGGGTTAAGCTCATTAATTCTGAATGCGCTTTGCTTAATTCTCCGCGTCTCTATCCCGTTCTGCTTGAGCCGGATACACCGGCACAATTTGAAATCTTTGTGCCAGCTCCGGAAGATGGAGAACACGACACGGTCATAGCCAGCGTTGTTAAAGAATGTTTCGGAGATGAATGCCGGTACAGAGTAACGGACAAAGCTTTTGCAATGTCGGAAAAGCCAGTCATCAGGCTGGAAGCTCATTTCAATGACAAACGCGAAAAGGTTTTAGAACTGACCTTTTCCTGTTTCAATCTTTCACTCTCAGCGTCCGTGCATGAAAACCAGCTACGTCAGATTTTGTTACTTTGCGAAGACTTTGGCGTAAGGCTTCAGGGTAGAGCAGGGGCATCCTGCCACGTTAATATGCGCAGTGCTTACCGTCGTCTTGCTCATGTTGGCACCGGCTCTCGCCCAGGTGATGACAGTGATGTGCGGGTCTATACCTCGTTAAAAGAAGAAAAAGATGTTAAGAGGCTGCTTGATAAGTCAACCAGGGGAAGTGAGCTTGTACCGGCGAGGCACGGGCAGCAGTTTAACGGGGTCTTAGTGAATGCCACACCCGCATCGGCCACTACTGGTTTCATTTACCTTTCGCATGATTTTCCGGAAGGCCAGTTTATGATGACAGCCGAGGTGTTGCATGTTGGAATTACACCAGGCGGTATTTACTACATTGAAACACTGGACGGTTACCGGTTTATCGTGACAGCGTTTGAGAAGGGATTAATGAACGGTTTGAGGGAGTTTATAGCTGCAAATGAGGAATATTTTAAGTATTACCGCTGGTCTTAGTATCTGAGCTGAAACCGGTAGGCCAGGGAAGGCAACCGGGAAAATGCAATTTAACCTGATCCTATACCTACGACTATCTTTATCCACTTATAATAGCCTCACCAAATTATAATGCCCGATCACCGCATTTGCTTAAACCTCACATATTCTTCTTATGCTTCCCCTGATAATCTACGACCGAAAGACAAAGGAAAGTGAATACGAAATAAGATTTATGAGCACATAAAAGTTACTTTTCCTTGGTGGCACATCACAAACATTGTGGGTTTCATAATCCTTTTTGTTATTTAAAAAGGATGTGTTCAATTCTAATTAAAGGTGGTATTTTTTTTGAAAGTTTGCTGGGAGGTTATTAGCTGGGGGGATGGGTAACAGTATAATAAGTACAGATGAAAAGGAGGTTTTATGAAAGCGTTAGACGTGGTTTCAACTCAACTCAACTTTATTAATCTGTTGGATCAGGCAGGATATGCTCTTTCAGAAATTGTTGTAAAACGCTTCAGTGCTGCACCAGCCTTTAACGAAGGGCACTGGTTGTTCATTGCAGAGCAGGATAACCGCTACATTGAAGTGGTCTGTATTCTCTCTTTAGCTTCAGAAAGCGGAGAGCAGCATATTGATGTTTTTATTAATATGTTCGAAGACCCGATTGATGATGTTATTTCACGAAACATTGAAACCAAAACCTTTGCGACGCTTTATAAATACATTGAACGTATACCTTTTACTCCGGGTGTAAAGAAAGAATTCTTGAGCAGTATTGAGAACATCAATTTTAGTTAATCAAAAACCACAACTTTTTGCCACCAAGTTATTAGGTAATGCTATCAACCTGATATAATTACCTTAACATGAATATGAGCGGAGCCGGGTTATGTCTAATAATACTGAAGTCATTAGCTGTGATTTATTTTCAACTCTATCTTCACTTAATTTTAGCACCGAGGATATTACAGGTTTGACTCCGGCCAACTTTCGAAAGGGAGCTTTCTTACATGCAAAAATTTCTGCTAGCCAGGCCACGCGAGCGACTGATATTTCCATTCAATTACTCACGGATCGTGTTTCAGGTGAAATGAACTACGTAATAGTAATTGGCAGGCACGAAGGACTCCTGCAAAGCGAAGCAATTGACCCAAACGCTGATAAGCAATACCGGGAAAACCGTTATTCTCGCCATTTTATCTCAGTAACCGATGCCAATACCAAAGCCCTGAAAAAAACCTGCAAGGTAATGAAAACATATATCAAAGAGCAGGCATTTAAGCCTAACACCTGGGGGCACAGTTTCATTAAGGGTTGATTTATTCTTGCCCCGGTGAGCCGGGGCAACGCTAAATTAACCTCAAACTGTGCTGGAGGCACAAATGTCTGAAAAACACTTTATCGTTAAAATCCAGAACCGAAACGGCGACCATGAGAATAGCTATGTTCGGTTACTCGTCAGCGATTGTGAGAAAAATGCTTGCCAGACGGCACTCATTTCAGAGTGCCATGGCGAGCTTGAACAGCTGAGTTTTGAAGACGGTGGGGTTTACGACTACAACGGCGAAAATCACTACAGTGTCAGGAGCTGCGTGGAGGTTGCTCCAGAAGACGTTGCAACTTTGCAACGCTTCCTTTAACACCTGCGACATTTGATTAAATATCGGGCGTCCGCTACAGGATGCCCGTGATTTAAACGATTCCTCAAAGATCGCTGTCACTCCTGATAACTGTATTAAGAGCAGGTTTGTGATAGGTTCAGCGTAACAACATTACTGGAATTTTGGTTGCCTTGATGAAGAGCTGCTTTTCTGATTTACCCGTTAAAGACGGCACGTCCGGAACCTGGAAACTGGACACATTCGAAATTACCGCAGATAAGGCGATGAGCCTCGCCCTTCGTGCCGAGTATACAGGTAATACAGACGAGTTTATCCCGCCCGGTAGATATCGGCGTTTGTCCAACGGCTGGGATGTGGTGATGTCCAATACCCCGATGGAGATCAGAACCTGCCAGGATTTTTTAGAGCGAGCCACCGGGCGCGTGCTCATTAATGGTCTTGGTCTGGGGATGGTGCTTCACGCCATTCTTCAAAAAGAAGATGTAACCCATGTAACAGTAATTGAAAAAGAACAGGACGTTATTAACCTCGTTGCGGCCTCGTTTGCAAACGATCCTCGCGTTGAAATTATCCATGCTGATGCAATGATGTATTGCCCACCAGCAGGCGTCACGTACAACGCATGCTGGCACGACATATGGCCAGACTTCGCAACAGCTAACCTCTCACAGATGGATAAGCTGGAAATTAAGTACCGGGACATCTGTGAATGGCAGGGCTCGTGGGGCAGGGAGGAGTGTGAGCAAAAGCACATTGAGTTTCAAAATCTTGGGGCTGATTGAGTACAACTTTTGAAGGTGTCTCCGCTAAAGAAGACTGGGTCTCTTTGCGCATGCCCAGCTGTGCTGCATGACCTGACAAAGCCTATAAATAAACAGATCGGTTTGATTTAGTAATCCCCCTTCCAACCATCAGGCCGATATTTAAACTGCATCTCCATTAAGGATGGCTGATGAGCACGATTTCTACGGATTTAATTGCACGGATCTACGCAGCCTCCGAATTGCCGTTGAGCAACGACGAGCTTTATCGCGAAGTGCAGCGTGAAACTGGCATGTCGGATGCCGAATTGCACGAACTGAAAGAATTTGGGTCAGATAAAACCAGAACCAGCGGCGTCAAACACAAAGTACGCTGGTTTCAGCAGACTCTTCGGCAGGCCGGAGTCATCGAACGCGTTCCAGAAAAACGGGGCGTCTGGAGATACTCCTCTAAGACGAAAACAAACCTACACGAGTCATGGGAAAAGCTCTGTGTTGTCGGTTTCTCAACTTCTCTTGGGGCATCGGTTTTTGGAAACGCCTATGCCTTCTTCAGCAATATCACAGAGCAAATTCATCTTTGCCTGACCTCGCCGCCTTACCTCCTTCGAAATTCAAGAGACTACGGGCATGGCGGGGGGCGTGGCGAGCAGGTTTATATTGACTGGCTTCTGCGTATCCTCGAACCGATCGTGAAACAGCTTGTACCCGGCGCAAGTGTGGCATTGAATATCACTCAAGATAGCTTTAATAGGGGCAGGCCTTCACGTTCTCTGTATCTGGAGCGTCTGACACTGGCATTATGTGACAAGCTGGGGCTTGAGCTCATGGACAGGCTTCAGTGGGTGAATCGCAGTAAGCCCCCATCGCCAACGCACTGGGCATGTAAGCAACGAGTGCAGCTCTGCTCATCGTATGAGCCTGTGCTGTGGTTTACCAATGATGCGAGTAAGGTTCGTTCAAACAACTTACGTGTACTGCAACCGCATTCAGAGCAGCATCTTAAATTGCAGGCAGCAGGCGGTGAAAATCGCACGACCTTTTATGGTGATGGGGCGTACCAGCTTAAAAGCGGATCCTTTGGAAATAAAACAGAAGGAACGATCCCCAAAAATACTTTGTTTTACGGCAATAGCTGCGCTGATACGAGATTTTGCCATTCCATTGCCCGCGAGCTAGGTTTTCCGCTGCATGGTGCAACGTCTCCTACCAGGCTTGCAGCGTTTCTGATTGAGTTTTTGACAGAGCCGGGAGATCTTGTTGTAGATCCCTTCGCTGGCCTGCATAAAGTTCCCATCGCAGCCGAGCGACTTGGCAGACGTTGGCTGGCGACGGACAAAATCATGGAATGGCTGGCGATTTCCCGAAACCTTTTTACGGCCGCACCGGGATATAAGAGTAACCCCATGCTGGACGAGCTCGCCGAACTGTATCGGGCTTAATGCAAGTTAACGGTTTTGATAAAGTGGTTTGAAGCGACAAGCGGTTTATTCATTTTGCATTGTTTCTACCATAAAATGACAATATTAACGGCTTAGCATACGCCGCAGAGATAATTAGGGTGCCATTCATTTCCGGTTGTCTGTATTAACGAGTGTATTCAATATTCACTTGTTTCTCCGATATAGACCCAACAAAAAAAACTGATGGTTGTGATACAGAACTTGTTGAATTAACATCCGGTACATTAACTATATTGGTAATTTAGACGGTTTCTAAATTAAAGTTGGACAGATATGAAGTCAGATACAGAAATGGTTTCTCCTATCGAGTTGCACATTGGCGATCATGTCCAGCGGCATGGTGCTTTATTTGAGGTTATGCATATTGTTGAATCCGAATGCGATATTCCCGGCGGCATCCGGGTAGCAGCATGCATTTCACGGGTTATCGGTGACGTTACGGGCAATATTCCTCGTGGTTGGCTGGAAACACCGAAGCGTATGGCTGAGCGAGGAGTTAAGTGGGCGACGAGTCTGCCTGAGGGGCTTTACTTTAACATCCAGGGGAACGCACATGCGAAAGTAAGCCGGGTTATTCGTAATGTGACTAATTGAAACTTTTTTCTGAATTGCGGTGTAAAAGTTACTTTTCACCGCATCGTTTTCCCTAACTACTAAATCAGAGCTTCTCTGAAATAAGCGGATTTAACCGCTAGCGATTTATTCAGGCCATTTTATTCTAATCATTATCCTACACTTCAAAAATATTCATTATTTTTTCTTCTGACCTATTAGCCAGAATTCTCGATTCGGTATCATTTACTTACGGTAAATCTTTTGAAAACGAGGTAAATGGCATGCATTCTCAGGATCCTATCACGAAATTAACCCAGACGTTGCAACGCGACGATGGTTCTCAGGTTCGTATTGTAGCGCAGCGGGGATATGGAAGTGGGCTTACAGCCTCGCTTGATGTGTACGTTCTCCGTCGTGATTCCTCTGAAAGCAACTGGTCACTGTGCGGAAAAGATCCTCACCCAGAGTGGAGAAAGATGTCAGTAGATGAGTATCAGAAATTTGGACGCTCTGAAATGCTGCGTTATGCCACACCAGGTGAAATTCTCAGGGTGGCATCCGCTATTGGCCAGCCAATGAGCTTCCTCGATGGCAACCCTGCGTTTTAGCCCGAACCCTGGCGACGCCTTTTAAACCGGCGTCATTCTTTTTACGAGCAACAGACGGAGAAAAAATGAATCTGAACGAACGAAGCACGAGCGCAGCAACGCCAGATTTGAGCCGACTTTATCTCATTTCCGGGCGCATTATGTTTGATGATGATGATCAGGCCTACCTGGTCGAAGCCGACTCCCCTGGTGATGCAGAGGAGGCTTTCCGGCATCATATTGCTGACAGTGCCGACGACTTAGAAAAGGTGATTATAGTTTCCTCTACAAGTTTCGCTTCAGCTCACAGCAGTCGCGTAATTTGTCGGCCTGCCGTGAAGTAATTTCAACTTCCAATGATATTTCCCTCTTTATAAAAGCCGCCGTCTGGCGGTTTTTATTTGCAAAAATGAATATTAATCCTGAATGATATTAATTTAAGATGAGGTAGTGTTCATATTCTTCTTCTTAATATTTTTTCTAAAAAAACGCCTTCAGGTTATTAGTTGGTATTAGTGTATTTGTTATGATCTTCTCATCAAATACATTAATTAAATAATCAAGGAGTCAACTGTGGCAGATAATTATACTCAGGCGTCGTTTATTATTCCCTGCACTCAGGAGCAGGCAAAAATGGCACAAGAAGCAATCACATTCGTTACCGAAGCAGAAATTGCAGAAGGTGAGCGTTTGCTTGATAAGCCACTGACAGATTGTTCTCTGACTGAGAAGCTGATCCTCAGTATTATCGAGAACCACCCTGAGTATGACCCTTCTGAGCCGAGCTTTGGGCAACCATCCTGCCCAGACTGCAATTATGAACTGTTGTTCGCAACAGAAGTTACCAGCAGTGGGCTGGCAGTTTTTCATGGAGAGACCATTGATCTTGACCATGCAATTTGCCTCACAACTGCCGTGCTGTCGGTATTCGACCTCTCGGAAATGGTAACAATTACTGCTGCATTTACATGCAGTAAAAGCCGGACAGATGAATTTGGGGGTATGACTATTCTGGTCACAAAGGATACCCACTATTACCAGGATGGCTGTCAGTTTTCTCGTCTCATGAATGAGGCTCACAAAGCCGGTATCCAGTATGCTCTGTGTAAAGTGACGCATTACCACGGTGAGAGCAGCTATGTGGCAAGCTATGTCCTGAGCTGCGACGTAGCGGATTCAGCCCAGGAGGTCGTTAACAAACGACTGAAGGCATGTGCCGGAAAAGAGCCAGAAGACGGAATCTATATTCTGTGTGAAGAAGACAACACTAGTCTTTCGGTCGAACTCGTTACAGAACTGTCTCCGCTTGATTACGACAAGCTGAGCAAGCTTCTCCCTTCCCTTGACACCCTTTGCGGCGCTTAAGCCTGCCAATTACCGTAGCCACCGGTTTCCCCGGTGGCCTGGAGCCTGCCATGACCAATAAATTCATAGTTTCTACCGTTGATTGTATCAATGAATTTGCAAGTGACGTTCCGCAGAGTGTTTCCTTACGGATAGATACAATGCTTGAACAGCGTATCCGCAAATTGGCGGCATACGTGAAAGAAAACGATCTTCATTTAACTGAGTTTTACTTCTATGAGGCTTTGTTGAATAAATCGAACTTTTGCTGAGTTGAAGGATCAGATCACGCATCTTCCCGACAACGCAGACCGTTCCGTGGCAAAGCAAAAGTTCAAAATCACCAACTGGCCCACCTACAATAAAGCCCTCATCAACCGTGGCTCCATAACTTTCTGGCTGGATGATGAAGCTATTCAGGCCTGGTATGAGTCGGCAACGCCTTCATCACGGGGAAGACCTCAGCGCTATTCTGACCTTGCCATCACGACTGTGCTGGTCATTAAACGCGTATTCAGGCTGACCCTGCGCGCTGCGCAGGGCTTTATTGATTCCATTTTTTCTCTGATGAACGTTCCGCTACGCTGCCCGGATTACAGCTGTGTCAGCAGGCGGGCAAAGTCGGTTAATGTCAGTTTCAAAACGCCCACCCGGGGTGAAATCGCACACCTGGTAATTGATTCCACCGGGCTGAAGGTCTTCGGTGAAGGCGAGTGGAAAGTCAAAAAGCATGGCCAGGAACGCCGCCGTATCTGGCGTAAGCTGCATCTCGCCGTTGACAGTAAAACACATGAAATCATCTGCGCTGACCTGTCGCTGAACAACGTTACGGACTCAGAGGCCTTCCCCGGGTTAATCCGGCAAACCCACCGGAAAATCAGGTCAGCCGCCGCCGATGGCGCTTACGATACCCGGCTATGTCACGATGAACTGCGGCGTAAGAAAATCAGCGCGCTTATCCCGCCCCGAAAAGGTGCGGGTTACTGGCCCGGTGAATATGCAGACCGTAACCGTGCTGTTGCGAATCAGCGGCTGACCGGGAGTAATGCGCGGTGGAAATGGACAACAGATTACAATCGTCGCTCGATAGCGGAAACGGCGATGTACCGGGTAAAACAGCTGTTCGGGGGTTCACTGACGCTGCGTGACTACGATGGTCAGGTTGCGGAGGCTATGGCCCTGGTACGAGCGCTGAACAAAATGACGAAAGCAGGTATGCCTGAAAGCGTGCGTATTGCCTGAAAACACAACCCGCTACGGGGGAGACTTACCCGAAATCTGATTTATTCAACAAAGCCTCTTTTCTTTTAAAAATAAATTATTCAGATTTATTTTCTATTGATTTAATGAGGTAGGGAATGACAGAAAGTGCTTTGCTTTTGCGAGAGGCATTTAATGAATCGGTTAACTATATGACATGGTCTTTTTATTCACTGATAACTGCTTACGTTTCGATGGCTTTTTATGATAGAGTTGAGGTTAAGACCCGAATAAATAATTATCTGAATAAGTTACTTTTCGTGATTGCTATGTCCGTTTTTATCCCAAATATGTACTTTGTTTCAATGGTGTTCAGTCAGAAGTTAGGCACCGCAGCTGGCGTTGCGTCATTCATTATTGGGCTACTTTTCATGATGTTAAACTCGGCACCTGTAATTACTGGTATCGTACAGCAGCGCAAAGATTGAGTTTTATGAGTATAGTCAGTTGGGTTTTCATCTGTTTTATCAGACTTAGAAAAATGAAATCTTTCAATTCATTGATTTTAAACGCAAAAAAATTTCTAAATGATCAGAATTATAGGGTGCTCATTTTGCACAGCAGTAGGGGTTGACCATTCAATGGAAACGCTCCTTCGAACTGACCCGGAGAAATACGGTTATCAGGCTGGCCTGAGTCGTCTTCAGCGATTTCTTTCTAAGATCCAGTACGACTGGAGCCTGCGGGATTATATCGGTCGTAAAGTGTTCGAAGGCGGATATGTGCGTCTTCAACCCAATATCTTTTCTTCGTCCCTGACTGAACGTCTTTTTCATGCCTGTTGCAGCCTTGATTATGTTGAAGCAAGACGTGCGGCAGAGCATCGCAGAAAGCTACTTTCCGGCGAGGTTGACGATACGGCTTATAACCGTCGTATGGCTGAGCCACAATTTCGGCTTGTACAGGAAGCAAACGTGATCCACGTTGATTTCCTCTGGTCGTTGCACTGTTTCAACCCTCGCCCGTTTCGGGCAATTGAGATCTATCGCAGGGTCTGGGAAGAGGCCGATCTGGACCTTCTTGAGGATGAGCCTGACATGCAGCCTGTGCCCCGTACACCAATGCCAGCTCCACTCTGGATGAAACTGCCCGGAGGCCGGTTCGGTACAGCTTATGATGGACTGACTGATACGTTGCCGCTGATGACCTATTTTGACGGGCAGGCTGACCCCAGGGCTTCACGTAGCCTAAAGACCGGAGAGAGCAGTTCTGTCGTCGTGGCATTCGAGGAAGAGGATGAGCTGACTGTTGAAGAAGATACGGCGTCCTGGATTATCTGGCATGAATACGACGGGTTACGCCAGCGCATCGCTGACGGTGAGTTTACTCCAACGACTGCTGCTCAGTATCTTCTTCGTTATGGCGCGGTCCGAATTTCAAAAGGCAAGGGCGCTGTCTATCATCGTCTCGCACAGCGGGGACAAACCTTTTCCCGCCTGGGGATAGGCGACAGAGTGTCGCTTCCAGAGCTGGTTGCCAGTCGGCGTTTTAAAATACTCAGTGATTCTGCATACCGTCAGGTTGTAGCCCGGAAATTGCGTGGACAGATAAAAAAGTTCAGATTCTGGGCATGCGTAGCTGCCTGTGTTCAGTTGCACGTACACAACAAGACGGCACTCGGAGAAAGAATTTTAACGTTACTCGAAGGTGAGAGGGAACAGCAACAAGGTGCGATCCAGGCGAAGCTGAAGGCGGGAATGATGGATGCAGTTCTAACTCTGTGTAACCAGCGACTCCGGGTGAAAGAAAATACTAACCAGCCAGAGGAGTTCCGCTATTACCGTGCCGTAAGAGCTCGTTTCATGCGCCATTTATCTGAATGCCTTAAGCCAGAAAATGGCGGCGTTATCCGTGACGTTATCTGGGAACTGAGGGTGCTGAGCAGTGCTCACGGTACGACCAAAACAGGTTTTTACTATGTCGATAGCAATCGCCCGACAGCGAAAGGACTGTTAAACCGCCTTCTGATGAGGATGGTCAAGCAGGTCGTATAAGCGTCTGAAACGCGAAACACACGAAAATGGAGGGGTTATACAAAAAAAACTTAGCTTTGATCGTGATGTAATGTGGACATCATGTCCAAGCGTTGCTGCATCCAGAAAAGTAACTTTAATCCTGTTGATACAGCCCTTGCATTACCTGTTTACGCATAGCGTGGAAACGTTCTAATTAAACCAGACGAATATAAATTTAAATTAATTCACTCACCCCCGGAATCGGGGAACTAAACAAAAGGATCATCAATGCAAAATCAAAATACACCCGCTCAGGAAAAACACACCGTATACCTTTTTAATGCCGAACATGCTGACAAGACAGCCGCCAAGCAAGCCGGGAAACTCTTCACGCTGGACATTGAACACCCAATGACCCTCAACGATCTCTCGCTGCTGTGTGAGTCGGTCGCGGACGCTGTGGGAGCACCTGGCGGAATTAAATATGAAATCACAACAGAGCCTAATGGGGTTCAGGAGGAATACTGAATCAGTGTGGTGTGAGTCCATTTTAATTTGACGTTTCATGAGTTCTATCGAGAGGCTGAAGTATGACTTTGAAAATGGAAAGTTCCCGGACTTCCAAGCCTGAGGGGCCATTTGTATTAATCACTTTTGAGGGGGACGAATTTCTTTTTGATGACAGACATAATGTCGTCAAGATAAATGGCAGGCCTAAAAAAATGGATGTAAAGCGAAATTATTTTGAGTCCGATCTGGGAGAAGGGAAAGCGAAATACTGGACTTTAAATATCGAAGAGGCTCATCGGTTCAATTCGATTGATGAAGCGACAGAACAACTTTGTAAACTGAGTCGCCCTCATCTGATCAAAATTCGCAAAGTTGAGGGGGTATCTGAATGACCAAAGAGATGTTTTTACGCATTTTAAATGAGGCACAGGCTCGTGTGGATAACGATTCGCTTCCGCTTGATGTTCGTATCCGGTCACGCACCACGGTAAATGATTGCGTCATCCGGGCAGATAAAGAGGGGTGGCCTATTGAGTATAAACAGAAGGTCTGGGTAGATGCAGTCAGTGGCTGTTATCTTTAGCGGTTACTTAAGCCAGTTCCTGTGCCCGTGAGCTTAGTAAAGGCGGAAAATGATATGGTCAAGGTGATAAATATCAACGGGAATTTAGTTGAATTACCTGAGCCCTCAGCAAAGTTATCCAAAGCTGAATCACCTGATGGTAGGTTCTCAAAACCTAAAAATAAGATCTCTAAAATACAGCGAGCTGAGCTGCGAATGAAATTTGGGGGGCGTTGTGCCTATTGTGGTTGCAAGCTTCCTGAAAAAGGGTGGCATGCCGATCATGTTGAGCCTGTTCGACGCGACTTTGAACTGGTGAGAGCCCCTGTCGGCAGCGGCGTAACTCATGTTGCCCGAAGTACGGGTAAGGTTATGCACCCTGAACTGCATGCTATAGAAAACTTATTTCCATCATGCGCCCCCTGCAACCTTTTTAAAGGAGCTTTTAGTGTTGAAGGAATGAGAAAAGAAATGGCACTGTTGCAAATAGTCGGTGGTGATAAACTTATCATCCCCTTTTGCTGATGGAGCTGCACATGAACCCATTCAAAGGCCGGCATTTTCAGCGTGACATCATTCTGTGGGCCGTACGCTGGTACTGCAAATACGGCATCAGTTACCGTGAGCTGCAGGAGATGCTGGCTGAACGCGGAGTGAATGTCGATCACTCCACGATTTACCGCTGGGTTCAGCGTTATGCGCCTGAAATGGAAAAACGGCTGCGCTGGTACTGGCGTAACCCTTCCGATCTTTGCCCGTGGCACATGGATGAAACCTACGTGAAGGTCAATGGCCGCTGGGCGTATCTGTACCGGGCCGTCGACAGCCGGGGCCGCACTGTCGATTTTTATCTCTCCTCCCGTCGTAACAGCAAAGCTGCATACCGGTTTCTGGGTAAAATCCTCAACAACGTGAAGAAGTGGCAGATCCCGCGATTCATCAACACGGATAAAGCGCCCGCCTATGGTCGCGCGCTTGCTCTGCTCAAACGCGAAGGCCGGTGCCCGTCTGACGTTGAACACCGACAGATTAAGTACCGGAACAACGTGATTGAATGCGATCATGGCAAACTGAAACGGATAATCGGCGCCACGCTGGGATTTAAATCCATGAAGACGGCTTACGCCACCATCAAAGGTATTGAGGTGATGCGTGCACTACGCAAAGGCCAGGCCTCAGCATTTTATTATGGTGATCCCCTGGGCGAAATGCGCCTGGTAAGCAGAGTTTTTGAAATGTAAGGCCTTTGAATAAGACAAAAGGCTGCCTCATCGCTAACTTTGCAACAGTGCCTTCTGAAACGAAATTACAGATTACGGTTAAAATATAAAAAAAAGCCACCAATCCTGCCGGATACGGTGGCTTAAATACAGAATTAATTAATTTATTTCAGTATGTTATCACACATCAGCTGAAGTGTATTGATAAACCTTGCTGCATGAAAACCATCACAGACTGCATGATGAACCTGTACAGAAACAGGTAATAGTACGCGGTCACCTTCCTGCTGAAACTTTGCCATTGTAAAAACCGGGGAAAAATAATCATCATTTCCGGTGATATTCAGATTAAATCCGTCAAAACTCACCCAGGGTAACGATGATATATTCAGGTGATTCTCCGGTAAATTTCCCTGCGGAAACAACCTGGTATCATGCTGATATTCTGCTGTTACCGCGTTATAACCCGCCATAAACTCACTGAGATCCGGAAAATAACGGCAGGACAGTGCGGAGAATGTTTCGGTTTCTTTATGAAAGACAGTAAAGACCGGGTCTGACTGTTCCCAGTAAATCAGTTCATTATCTTTCATTGCCATCCGGAACTCCGGAAACTGATTAACAGCCCGGGAGATCAGGTAAATCATCAGCGGATAAAACTTATAACCGGTTTTCGCCAGTGCAGTACGCAAAGCGGTAATATCGAGTTTGGTGGTCAGGCTGAATCCGCATTTAATCTGCTGACGATAAAGGGCAAAATGTTCCCTGCGATTCCAGGTATTCAGGTCAATCCGGGTAAAATTCATGGTTATTCCTTCTGATTAATAGTGAAAAATATTAATAATCAGAAGGCAGTCTGGTTGTCTCAATGGGTAACATTCCGTCCTCCGTAAGCTGTCTGGTATTCAGTAATAATACCCGATACGGGCTTAATCTGTATTAAGCCCGGTTTTATTTATTCCGGCCACTCATCCGCAAATACATAGCGGATCAGTTCTGCGGATTCACGGGGCGGTGCTCTCAGCACATCCGCCATTAAATCAATTTCCATCTGACAGGTTTGCAGCTTGTCTTCCGCCAGCACATACGGATCATCCGTCAGGAAACTATCGCCGTATTTATCCACCGACCCCTGTATTTGTGCCGAAAATAATGACTGAATTTCATCAGCGGAATAATGCGCAACCGGAGCCCCTTCACCGGCTGAATTCACCAGATCCAGCAACGCTCTGTTACCGATAATAAAGTCACGGTACCCGGCGGAAGCCTTTTTCATATCCGGCGGGCCAGACACTTCCGGATGCAGCACACGAAAGCAGAAGTCACCGGAGGTATCCTGCGCCAGTGCTTTCTGCAAAAATTCCAGCCGCATTTTCCCGTAATTAATCACCGCGTCATCCCCCGCGAGATAAAGCAGTTTTTTAATATTTTCGGTGGCCCACTGTTGCAGGCGCATATAGTACTCTAAACAGGGCACTGTTGCAAATAGTCGGTGGTGATAAACTTATCATCCCCTTTTGCTGATGGAGCTGCACATGAACCCATTCAAAGGCCGGCATTTTCAGCGTGACATCATTCTGTGGGCCGTACGCTGGTACTGCAAATACGGCATCAGTTACCGTGAGCTGCAGGAGATGCTGGCTGAACGCGGAGTGAATGTCGATCACTCCACGATTTACCGCTGGGTTCAGCGTTATGCGCCTGAAATGGAAAAACGGCTGCGCTGGTACTGGCGTAACCCTTCCGATCTTTGCCCGTGGCACATGGATGAAACCTACGTGAAGGTCAATGGCCGCTGGGCGTATCTGTACCGGGCCGTCGACAGCCGGGGCCGCACTGTCGATTTTTATCTCTCCTCCCGTCGTAACAGCAAAGCTGCATACCGGTTTCTGGGTAAAATCCTCAACAACGTGAAGAAGTGGCAGATCCCGCGATTCATCAACACGGATAAAGCGCCCGCCTATGGTCGCGCGCTTGCTCTGCTCAAACGCGAAGGCCGGTGCCCGTCTGACGTTGAACACCGACAGATTAAGTACCGGAACAACGTGATTGAATGCGATCATGGCAAACTGAAACGGATAATCGGCGCCACGCTGGGATTTAAATCCATGAAGACGGCTTACGCCACCATCAAAGGTATTGAGGTGATGCGTGCACTACGCAAAGGCCAGGCCTCAGCATTTTATTATGGTGATCCCCTGGGCGAAATGCGCCTGGTAAGCAGAGTTTTTGAAATGTAAGGCCTTTGAATAAGACAAAAGGCTGCCTCATCGCTAACTTTGCAACAGTGCCGCGCGACGAGCAGCAGCACCAGGAGCAGAAGCACGTCGAGAAAAAGCAACAGCAGATCGAGCAGCGCCCACGGCGGGCCGCTCGCATCGGATAAGTCGAAAAATCCGGCTAAAGTGGCCGAGCTGCACATCAGGCCGCGCGGTTTTCCTCCCTGATCGCCGGCGCGGTTTCTTCCTCCCTGAACCGCATGCAGACTTGCCGCCTCGGACACCCCGAGGCGGTTTTTTTTCGCCTCGCTCGAGCATCGCCGCATCCGACGATGCCGAGACGACCAGGCCGCGCACGTCGAGCTGCAGCATCGCCATTGCCGACGATGGCACCAGGTCGCCGGCGGTGGCCACCGACCTCGAGCTCGCATCGCCACATCCGACGATGCGCGCCGGCGTCGACCATCGCCAGGTCTGACGATGGCGGCCGCCCTGCCCTGGATCTCGCATCGCCATTTCTGGCGATGAGATCCACGGAGCGGCCATTTAGACCCGCCAATAACGACCCGGCCAAGATAAATCGCATGACGGCCTTTTTGGCCGGGGGTAGCTGTCGTTTTCAGAAGACGGCTGCACTGAACGTCAGAAGCCGACTGCACTATAGCAGCGGAGGGGTTGGATCCATCAGGCAACGACGGGCTGCTGCCGGCCATCAGCGGACGCAGGGAGGACTTTCCGCAACCGGCCGTTCGATGCGGCACCGATGGCCTTCGCGCAGGGGTAGTGAATCCGCCAGGATTGACTTGCGCTGCCCTACCTCTCACTAGTGAGGGGCGGCAGCGCATCAAGCGGTGAGCGCACTCCGGCACCGCCAACTTTCAGCACATGCGTGTAAATCATCGTCGTAGAGACGTCGGAATGGCCGAGCAGATCCTGCACGGTTCGAATGTCGTAACCGCTGCGGAGCAAGGCCGTCGCGAACGAGTGGCGGAGGGTGTGCGGTGTGGCGGGCTTCGTGATGCCTGCTTGTTCTACGGCACGTTTGAAGGCGCGCTGAAAGGTCTGGTCATACATGTGATGGCGACGCACGACACCGCTCCGTGGATCGGTCGAATGCGTGTGCTGCGCAAAAACCCAGAACCACGGCCAGGAATGCCCGGCGCGCGGATACTTCCGCTCAAGGGCGTCGGGAAGCGCAACGCCGCTGCGGCCCTCGGCCTGGTCCTTCAGCCACCATGCCCGTGCACGCGACAGCTGCTCGCGCAGGCTGGGTGCCAAGCTCTCGGGTAACATCAAGGCCCGATCCTTGGAGCCCTTGCCCTCCCGCACGATGATCGTGCCGTGATCGAAATCCAGATCCTTGACCCGCAGTTGCAAACCCTCACTGATCCGCATGCCCGTTCCATACAGAAGCTGGGCGAACAAACGATGCTCGCCTTCCAGAAAACCGAGGATGCGAACCACTTCATCCGGGGTCAGCACCACCGGCAAGCGCCGCGACGGCCGAGGTCTTCCGATCTCCTGAAGCCAGGGCAGATCCGTGCACAGCACCTTGCCGTAGAAGAACAGCAAGGCCGCCAATGCCTGACGATGCGTGGAGACCGAAACCTTGCGCTCGTTCGCCAGCCAGGACAGAAATGCCTCGACTTCGCTGCTGCCCAAGGTTGCCGGGTGACGCACACCGTGGAAACGGATGAAGGCACGAACCCAGTGGACATAAGCCTGTTCGGTTGGTAAGCTGTAATGCAAGTAGCGTATGCGCTCACGCAACTGGTCCAGAACCTTGACCGAACGCAGCGGTGGTAACGGCGCAGTGGCGGTTTTCATGGCTTGTTATGACTGTTTTTTTGTACAGTCTATGCCTCGGGCATCCAAGCAGCAAGCGCGTTACGCCGTGGGTCGATGTTTGATGTTATGGAGCAGCAACGATGTTACGCAGCAGGGCAGTCGCCCTAAAACAAAGTTAGGCCCGCACGGAATCAACATCTCATGTCCGCCAACAATGCCGCAATAGTTCTACGAGTCATGGCCGAGAACGATCTGCCAATGCTCCATGCTTGGCTGAACCGCCCCCACATAGTCGAGTGGTGGGGCGGCGAGGATGAACGCCCAACTCTTGACGAAGTCTTAGAACACTATTCGCCCGAAGTTCTGGCAAAGCAAGCTGTAGTGCCTTACATCGCAATGCTAGATGACGAACCCATCGGCTACGCCCAATCCTACATCGCACTTGGAAGTGGCGATGGATGGTGGGAAGACGAAACTGATCCAGGGGTCCGCGGGATTGACCAGTCTTTGGCTAATCCATCACAGTTAAACAAGGGGTTGGGTACAAAGCTCGTACGCTCGCTCGTTGAACTCCTGTTTAGCGACCCGGCCGTAACGAAAATCCAAACCGATCCATCTCCTAGCAACCATCGCGCCATTCGCTGCTACGAGAAGGCCGGGTTCGTTCAAGAAAAAAACATCCTCACACCTGACGGCCCTGCGGTGTACATGGTCCAAACACGCCAGGCGTTCGAAAGCCTGCGCACTGTTCAAAGCTTCAAAATCAAGGGGAAGTGGTCATGAATGGCTGCACCATCTCTACCAACTGGTATCTCGGCGTGTTCTCATCTGCCTTCGCATCTGTCGTCAGCCTAACCGGGCGTTCAACCGGACATCAACGTGCTGCGCACGTTGATGTCGGTTAACTGGGGCGTTATGCTCTGTGAGCCTGGTTATTGGCGAAGCGAAAGTATGACGATTTCAGCAATAAACGCAAAAGGATAAAAAAATGACATGGAGAACGACCAGAACACTTTTACAGCCTCAAAAGCTGGAGTTCAATGAGTTTGAGATTCTTAATCCCGTAGTTGAGGGCGCCCGAATTGTCGGCATTGGCGAGGGTGCTCACTTTGTCGCGGAGTTCTCACTGGCTAGAGCTAGTCTTATTCGCTATTTTGTCGAGAGGCATGATTTTAACCCACATTTCCCAAGTAAGGCGCTGATTTCGCTGTCCTGACCATTATATTTCCTATATAAAACATGGTGTTGAAGGCTGCGAGGGGCGCGTTTCATGGATCACCCAGAGGGTGCGGGCTTGCAACGGGCAGATCGGGTGGATTTCGACCCTCGCGTGCGGCTGGAATTTCGCGGCACGCAGCTCAGTTCCGACGGCGGCCTTCTGGTGATGCGCGAGCTTGATGACGCGCTCGGGTTGTCCGATTTGGCGTCAGCGGCGCTGCGCGATACTCGCTCTGGCAAGAACACGGTCCATCGGCTCGACGGCCTGTTCCGGCAATCAGTCTTTGGGCGGCTGGCCGGATACGAGGATGTCAACGACGCCAACCGTCTCGCCTGCGATCCGGTCATGCGCCAAGTTGTCGGCGGCAGAGCGGTCGATGCACAAGCGGCCTCGGCATCGCAGATGGGACGGTTCGAGACCGAGACGCTGGCTCTGGCCGGGAACCGTGCCGCGCTGGCCGACCTGAACGGGCAATGGATCGACCGGTTCCATGACCGTAACGGGCTGAAGTACATCGTTCTGGACATGGACAGCTCGGTCAGCCCGACCCATGGCGACCAGGAAGGGTCCGCCTGGAATGGCCATTTCGACTGTAGCTGCTATCACCCCAACTTTCTGTTCAACCAGTTCGGGATGCTGGAACGCTGCGCCCTGCGCCATGGCAACGTCCACAGCGCCGATGGCTGGCGTGATGTTCTCGACCCCGTAATTGCGCGCTACGCGGAGCGCGACCTTGGTGGCAGGTTCTTCCGGGCCGATGCTGCCTACGCGATCCCGGCGATCTATGAGCGATTGGAAGAAGCGCGGTTCTTCTACGCCATCCGGCTGCCCGCAAACGCGGTCCTCAAGGACAAGATCGCGCATCGGCTAACGCGCCCTGTCGGGCGGCCGTCACTGACCAAGGTCAAGCGGTTCTTCGAGGAATTCGAGTATCAGGCGGCGTCCTGGGACAAGGAACGCCGGGTGATCGCCAAGATCGAATGGCATCCGGGCGAACTGTTCCCGCGTGTCGGCTTCATCGTCACCAACCTGCCGATGGAGCCGGACTGGGTGGTGCGGTTCTACAACCAGCGCGGCACCGCCGAGCAGCACATCAAAGAGGGCAAATACGCCTTTCGCTGGACGCGGCTGTCGTGCCGGAAGTTCCGCGACAATGAGGTGCGGCTGCAACTGCACGCCCTGGCGTACAACCTGGCCACCTTCTTGCGCTGCATCGAGCTGCCCGAGGCCATGGCCGACTGGTCGTTGACCAGCCTGCAACTGAAGCTGATCAAGATCGGGGCACGTGTGGTCCGTCACGCCCGCACCATCACCTTCCAGCTGGCCGAGGTCGCTGTCACCGGCACGATGGTACGCGCCATCCTCGCCGCTATCCGCCGATTGCGAGCGCCACCGCTATGCGCATGATCGCGATCCACGCTCAAACTGAACGAAAGCGGCTGGACAGATCTGTCCGCTGCGCTGAAAAACGCCGCCCCTGGGCAAGGAAACAGCGGCTTCGCGGTCTGATCCGTCCAGATCCAGCAGTCTGCGCGACCGCAGGTGCCGCTTGCGGCAGAAAATCCTTGTCTAGCGCTCGGATACAGGCTATCTTCACCTCAAACGACACGCCACTTGGGGAATGCAGGATATAGAGGATGGCAGCGGAATGAACACAAGGGAAACAATTGCGGCGGACCTTTCACGGCTGGGTGTCCAATCCGGCGCTCTCGTCATGGTTCACGCATCGCTGAAGGCGATCGGCCCCGTCGATGGAGGCGCAGCATCGATAGTGTCTGCCCTGCTCGATGCCGTCGGCCCCACTGGAAGCTTGATGGGATACGCCTCGTGGGACCGGTCGCCTTACGAAGAAACGCTCAATGGCGCACGGATGGATGCGGAACTGCGCCACCGATGGCCGCCGTTCGATCCAGCCATATCAGGCACGTATCGCGGCTTCGGCCTGCTCAACCGGTTCCTCCTCCAGACACCCGGCGCCCGGCGCAGCGCGCACCCGGATGCCTCGATGGTCGCGGTAGGGCCTCTGGCCGGCACTCTGACGCGGCCTCACGAACTTGGGCAGGCTTTCGGACCTGGATCGCCGCTGGAGCGTTTCGTCGAGCGTGCCGGAAAGGTTCTGTTGCTCGGAGCCCCGCTCGATTCCGTTACCGTCCTGCACTACGCCGAGGCCATTGCCCGCATCCCGAACAAGCGACGCGTGAGCTACGAAATGCCGATCCGCAGCGAGGACGGCGGAGTGAGATGGAAACGCGCCGAGGATTTCGACTCCAACGGCATTCTCGATTGTTTCGCTATCGAAGGAGAGCCGGACGCCGTCGAGACAATTACCAATGCCTATGTGGAGCTGCGACGCCATCGGGAGGGCTTGGTCGGTCAGGCGCACTGCTACTTGTTCGAAGCGCGGGATATCGTTTCGTTCGGTGTCGACTATCTTCAACGGCACTTTGGCTCGCCCTGATCCGACGCATGGCATGCGGGATGCTCGCCCGCACCCTATCAACGACTATGTATCCAGGGTGCGCCCCGCCGAAAATACGGGCCCCGCGACACTGTGAACAGAAGCGCTTAACATCAAGGGGGACTCTATGTCTGCTACCGCAACCATGTTTGCCCAGTCGTTCTTCCATGGAACCAAAGCCGCTCTTGCACCCGGTGATCTGATCGCCGTCGGTTATCGATCGAATTTCACAGACGCGAAATCCCTGTCGTGGGTGTATTTTACAGGCACGCTCGATGCGGCGATCTGGGGCGCCGAATTGGCGGGTGGCAGCGGAACGGAACGAATTTATGTCGTCGAACCGACCGGCGCCATCGAGGAGGATCCGAACCTGACGGATAAGAAGTTCCCGGGTAACCCGACCCTGTCTTATCGCTCCCGCGATCCATTGCGCGTAATTGCTGAAGTGACGAAGTGGCAAGCACACACGGCCCAGCGGCTGCGGGAAATGAAGGAGGGCCTGGCGCGTCTGAACGCAGAAGGTGCCGAGATCATCGATTAACGTCGCCTGCCGGCAGTGCCATCATGGCGCATGGAACCGACTGTAGCCGATGACCGCACTGGTCTTTATTCGCGTCGCGGATGCCACAAATTGCTTAGCCCACTCGCCGCCTGGGGCCGATTTTCGCCCCTCGCCTTGAAGGGATTCCGAGTAGAATCCCGTGGCCATTGTTAATTAAGCAAGCGCGTTAATTAACAAATATGATCTCCGCATCGCAACCGTACCTCTCGGTCAGGTTAAACGTGTCCAGGCTGGCAAGCACTTCGGCGCTTTGCCAGTTCATGCTGGCAATCGTGCCTACGCAATGATGGGCGGCATCGTCGTGGGAACGGCGCTGACGATTCTCTTCCTACGGGCCCTCTATGTCGCCTGGTTCTGGATCCCGCGTGAAGTCGAGCAAACTGATTAATATGCACGACTTCGATCAGTTGGTGCCGTTAATTTCACCAAATGCGATATTCTGGTTCAATGACGGATCATTTTGTGGACTGAAGCAGATACGGCAAGCCTTTGAGGAAACCTGGAAAAAATTTCCTCTTGAAAATTATTGGTTAGAAAACCTGGAGTGGGTTGCCCAGTCGAAAGATTGTGCCGGATGCACCTATCACTTCCGGTGGAGGGCAATTTTAAATGGTAGCGCTCTGGAAGGCGGTGGGCGAGGAACAACTATCCTTCGTAGAGAAGCGAATGTCTGGAAGATCACTCACGAACATCTGAGCCAGTTCCCTAAACAAGACCCCAAGGGCCGACAGCTGCCGAGTAGATCGCTCGGATTGCGCCAAAAGCGGTCATGAGAGAAATGCCGCGACCTCAATGGTCGCGGCTGGCAGTTATGCAACGTCCTGTAACTGGGCCTCTCCATTGTGGAGGAAGCATGCTTAATGCGATTGGTTTGGAATGTGGGGCGATTCAGGCATCCCGGCTATCTGAATGGCTCAACTCAACAGCCGGTGCTCATGAACTTGAGCGATTTTCGGATACCCTGACCTTTTCTTTGTATGGCTCAGTGCTGATTTGGGTTAAATCATATCTACGCGAATCAGGAAGAAAACTGCAGTTAGTCGGAATCGATTTACCCAACACCTTGAATCCAAGGGACGACCTAGCGCAATTGGCCGAAATTATCCAGGTCATCGACCACCTCATGAAACCCCACGTTGATGCGCTGACTCAGTTGTTGACGTCCATTGATGGCCAGTCGGCGGTTATTTCATCGGCAAAATGGGGGGAGTTGGAAACGGCTCAGCAGGAGAAAGCTATCTCAGGGGTAACCAGATTGAAGCTCCGTTTGGCGTCGCTTGCCCCTGTCCTGAAAAATCACGTCAACAGCGATTTTTTCCGAAAAGCCTCTGATCGAATAGAGTCGATAGAGTATACGTTGGAAACCTTGCGTGTAATGAAAGCTTTCTTCGATGGTACCTCTCTTGAGGGAGATACTTCCGTACGTGACTCGTATATGGCGGGCGTGGTGGATGGAATGGTTCGAGCGAATCCGGATGTAAGGATAATTCTGCTGGCGCACAACAATCATTTACAAAAAACTCCAGTTTCCTTTTCAGGCGAGCTTACGGCTGTTCCCATGGGACAGCATCTCGCAGAGAGGGAGGAGGGGGATTACCGTGCGATTGCATTCACCCATCTTGGACTCACCGTGCCGGAAATGCATTTCCCATCGCCCGACAGTCCTCTTGGATTCTCTGTTGTGACCACGCCTGCCGATGCAATCCGTGAGGATAGTGTGGAACAGTATGTCATCGATGCCTGTGGTAAGGAGGATTCATGCCTGACATTGACAGATGACCCCATGGAAGCAAAGCGAATGCGGTCCCAAAGCGCCTCTGTAGAAACGAATTTGAGCGAGGCATTTGATGCCATCGTCTGCGTTCCCAGCGCCGGCAAGGACAGCCTGGTTGCCCTATAGGAAACCAGAAATGAAATGAAGGAGCATAACCTGCCAATCCACCGGACGGTTTTCAACCGCCGGTGATCAGCGCGTTAGATGCACTAAGCACATAATTGCTCACAGCCAAACTATCAGGTCAAGTCTGCTTTTATTATTTTTAAGCGTGCATAATAAGCCCTACACAAATTGGGAGATATATCATGAAAGGCTGGCTTTTTCTTGTTATCGCAATAGTTGGCGAAGTAATCGCAACATCCGCATTAAAATCTAGCGAGGGCTTTACTAAGCTTGCCCCTTCCGCCGTTGTCATAATCGGTTATGGCATCGCATTTTATTTTCTTTCTCTGGTTCTGAAATCCATCCCTGTCGGTGTTGCTTATGCAGTCTGGTCGGGACTCGGCGTCGTCATAATTACAGCCATTGCCTGGTTGCTTCATGGGCAAAAGCTTGATGCGTGGGGCTTTGTAGGTATGGGGCTCATAATTGCTGCCTTTTTGCTCGCCCGATCCCCATCGTGGAAGTCGCTGCGGAGGCCGACGCCATGGTGACGGTGTTCGGCATTCTGAATCTCACCGAGGACTCCTTCTTCGATGAGAGCCGGCGGCTAGACCCCGCCGGCGCTGTCACCGCGGCGATCGAAATGCTGCGAGTCGGATCAGACGTCGTGGATGTCGGACCGGCCGCCAGCCATCCGGACGCGAGGCCTGTATCGCCGGCCGATGAGATCAGACGTATTGCGCCGCTCTTAGACGCCCTGTCCGATCAGATGCACCGTGTTTCAATCGACAGCTTCCAACCGGAAACCCAGCGCTATGCGCTCAAGCGCGGCGTGGGCTACCTGAACGATATCCAAGGATTTCCTGACCCTGCGCTCTATCCCGATATTGCTGAGGCGGACTGCAGGCTGGTGGTTATGCACTCAGCGCAGCGGGATGGCATCGCCACCCGCACCGGTCACCTTCGACCCGAAGACGCGCTCGACGAGATTGTGCGGTTCTTCGAGGCGCGGGTTTCCGCCTTGCGACGGAGCGGGGTCGCTGCCGACCGGCTCATCCTCGATCCGGGGATGGGATTTTTCTTGAGCCCCGCACCGGAAACATCGCTGCACGTGCTGTCGAACCTTCAAAAGCTGAAGTCGGCGTTGGGGCTTCCGCTATTGGTCTCGGTGTCGCGGAAATCCTTCTTGGGCGCCACCGTTGGCCTTCCTGTAAAGGATCTGGGTCCAGCGAGCCTTGCGGCGGAACTTCACGCGATCGGCAATGGCGCTGACTACGTCCGCACCCACGCGCCTGGAGATCTGCGAAGCGCAATCACCTTCTCGGAAACCCTCGCGAAATTTCGCAGTCGCGACGCCAGAGACCGAGGGTTAGATCATGCCTAGCATTCACCTTCCGGCCGCCCGCTAGCGGACCCTGGTCAGGTTCCGCGAAGGTGGGCGCAGACATGCTGGGCTCGTCAGGATCAAACTGCACTATGAGGCGGCGGTTCATACCGCGCCAGGGGAGCGAATGGACAGCGAGGAGCCTCCGAACGTTCGGGTCGCCTGCTCGGGTGATATCGACGAGGTTGTGCGGCTGATGCACGACGCTGCGGCGTGGATGTCCGCCAAGGGAACGCCCGCCTGGGACGTCGCGCGGATCGACCGGACATTCGCGGAGACCTTCGTCCTGAGATCCGAGCTCCTAGTCGCGAGTTGCAGCGACGGCATCGTCGGCTGTTGCACCTTGTCGGCCGAGGATCCCGAGTTCTGGCCCGACGCCCTCAAGGGGGAGGCCGCATATCTGCACAAGCTCGCGGTGCGACGGACACATGCGGGCCGGGGTGTCAGCTCCGCGCTGATCGAGGCTTGCCGCCATGCCGCGCGAACGCAGGGGTGCGCCAAGCTGCGGCTCGACTGCCACCCGAACCTGCGTGGCCTATACGAGCGGCTCGGATTCACCCACGTCGACACTTTCAATCCCGGCTGGGATCCAACCTTCATCGCAGAACGCCTAGAACTCGAAATCTAACGTCCGTTCGGGGGCACTGTTGCAAATAGTCGGTGGTGATAAACTTATCATCCCCTTTTGCTGATGGAGCTGCACATGAACCCATTCAAAGGCCGGCATTTTCAGCGTGACATCATTCTGTGGGCCGTACGCTGGTACTGCAAATACGGCATCAGTTACCGTGAGCTGCAGGAGATGCTGGCTGAACGCGGAGTGAATGTCGATCACTCCACGATTTACCGCTGGGTTCAGCGTTATGCGCCTGAAATGGAAAAACGGCTGCGCTGGTACTGGCGTAACCCTTCCGATCTTTGCCCGTGGCACATGGATGAAACCTACGTGAAGGTCAATGGCCGCTGGGCGTATCTGTACCGGGCCGTCGACAGCCGGGGCCGCACTGTCGATTTTTATCTCTCCTCCCGTCGTAACAGCAAAGCTGCATACCGGTTTCTGGGTAAAATCCTCAACAACGTGAAGAAGTGGCAGATCCCGCGATTCATCAACACGGATAAAGCGCCCGCCTATGGTCGCGCGCTTGCTCTGCTCAAACGCGAAGGCCGGTGCCCGTCTGACGTTGAACACCGACAGATTAAGTACCGGAACAACGTGATTGAATGCGATCATGGCAAACTGAAACGGATAATCGGCGCCACGCTGGGATTTAAATCCATGAAGACGGCTTACGCCACCATCAAAGGTATTGAGGTGATGCGTGCACTACGCAAAGGCCAGGCCTCAGCATTTTATTATGGTGATCCCCTGGGCGAAATGCGCCTGGTAAGCAGAGTTTTTGAAATGTAAGGCCTTTGAATAAGACAAAAGGCTGCCTCATCGCTAACTTTGCAACAGTGCCAAGCTGGCTCGTGAATTCGGAATCAGTCGCGAAACCCTGTATCAATACTTGAGAACGGATCAGTAAATATGCCACGTCGTTCAATCCTGTCCGCCGCCGAGCGCGAAAGCCTGCTGGCGTTGCCGGACACCAAGGATGAGTTGATCCGTCACTACACGTTCAGCGAAACCGACCTCTCCATCATCCGGCAGCGGCGCGGCCCGGCCAACCGGCTGGGCTTCGCCGTGCAGCTCTGTTACCTGCGCTTTCCTGGTGTCATCCTGGGCGTCGATGAGCCGCCGTTTCCGCCCTTGTTGAAACTGGTCGCCGACCAGCTCAAGGTCAGCGTCGAAAGCTGGGACGAATACGGGCAGCGGGAGCAGACCCGGCGCGAGCACCTGGTCGAACTGCAAACGGTGTTCGGCTTCCAGCCCTTTACCATGGGCCACTACCGGCAGGCCGTCCAGTTGCTGACCGAGATGGCCTTGCAGACCGACAAGGGCATCGTGCTGGCCAGCACCTTGATCGAGCACCTGCGGCAGCAGTCGGTCATTCTGCCTGCCCTCAACGCCGTCGAGCGGGCGAGCGCCGAAGCAATCACCCGCGCCAACCGGCGCATCTACGATGCCTTGGCCGAACCGCTGTCGGACGCGCATCGCCGCCGCCTCGACGATCTGCTCAAGCGTCGGGACAACGGCAAAACGACCTGGCTGGCCTGGCTGCGCCAATCGCCCGTCAAACCGAATTCGCGGCACATGCTGGAACACATCGAACGCCTCAAAGCGTGGCAGGCGCTCGACCTGCCTTCTGGCATCGAGCGGTCGGTGCACCAGAACCGCCTGCTCAAGATCGCCCGTGAGGGTGGCCAGATGACGCCCGCCGACCTGGCCAAGTTCGAGGCGCAGCGACGCTATGCCACCCTGGTGGCGCTTGCCATCGAGGGCATGGCCACCGTCACCGACGAAATCATCGACCTGCACGACCGCATCCTGGGCAAGCTGTTCAACGCCGCCAAGAACAAGCATCAGCAGCAATTCCAGGCGTCCGGCAAGGCGATCAACGCCAAGGTGCGGCTGTTCGGCCGCATCGGCCAGGCGCTGATCGAGGCCAAGCAGGCGGGCCGCGATCCGTTCGCCGCCATCGAGGCCGTCATGTCCTGGGATGCCTTCGCCGAGAGCGTCACCGAAGCGCAGAAGCTTGCGCAGCCCGAGGACTTCGATTTCCTGCACCGCATCGGCGAAAGCTACGCCACGCTGCGCCGCTACGCGCCGGAATTCCTTGCCGTGCTCAAGCTGCGGGCCGCTCCCGCCGCGAAGGACGTGCTCGACGCCATCGAGGTGCTGCGCGGCATGAACAGCGACAACGCCCGCAAGGTGCCCGCCGACGCGCCGACCGAGTTCATCAAGCCGCGCTGGCAGAAGCTGGTCATGACCGACACCGGCATCGACCGGCGCTACTACGAACTGTGCGCGCTGTCGGAGATGAAGAACGCGTTGCGTTCCGGCGACATCTGGGTGCAGGGGTCGCGCCAGTTCAAGGACTTCGAGGACTACCTGGTGCCGCCCGCGAAATTCGCCAGCCTCAAGCAGGCCAGCGAATTGCCGCTGGCCGTGGCCACCGACTGCAACCGGTACCTGAACGACCGGCTGACGCTGCTGGAAACACAGCTTGCCACCGTCAACCGTATGGCGACGGCCAACGAGCTGCCGGACGCCATCATCACCGAGTCAGGCTTGAAGATCACGCCGCTCGACGCGGCGGTACCCGACACCGCCCAAGCGCTGATCGACCAGACGGCAATGATCCTGCCGCACGTCAAGATCACCGAACTGCTGCTGGAGGTGGACGAATGGACGGGCTTCACTCGGCATTTCGCGCATCTGAAATCGGGCGACCCGGCCAAAGACAAGAACCTGTTGCTGACCACGATCCTCGCCGACGCGATCAACCTGGGCCTGACCAAGATGGCGGAGTCTTGCCCCGGCACGACCTACGCCAAGCTGGCTTGGCTGCAAGCCTGGCACATCCGCGACGAAACCTACGGGGCGGCGCTGGCCGATCTGGTCAACGCACAGTTCCGCCATCCCTTCGCCGAGCACTGGGGCGACGGCACCACCTCATCGTCGGACGGCCAGAACTTCCGCACCGGCAGCAAGGCCGAGAGCACCGGCCACATCAACCCGAAATACGGGAGCAGCCCAGGGCGGACGTTCTACACCCACATTTCTGACCAGTACGCGCCATTTCACACCAAGGTCGTGAACGTCGGCGTGCGCGATTCGACCTACGTGCTCGACGGCCTGCTGTACCACGAGTCCGACTTGCGGATCGAGGAGCATTACACCGACACGGCGGGCTTCACCGATCACGTCTTCGCCCTGATGCACCTCCTGGGCTTCCGCTTCGCGCCGCGCATCCGCGACCTGGGCGACACCAAGCTCTACATCCCGAAGGGCGACGCCGCCTATGACGCGCTGAAACCCATGATCGGCGGCACGCTCAACATCAAGCACGTCCGCGCCCATTGGGACGAAATCCTGCGGCTGGCCACCTCGATCAAGCAGGGCACGGTGACGGCCTCCCTGATGCTCCGAAAGCTCGGCAGCTACCCACGCCAGAACGGCCTGGCCGTGGCGCTCCGCGAGCTGGGCCGCATCGAGCGCACGCTGTTCATCCTGGACTGGCTGCAAAGCGTGGAACTGCGCCGCCGCGTGCATGCCGGCCTGAACAAGGGCGAGGCGCGCAATGCGCTGGCCAGGGCAGTGTTTTTCAACCGCCTGGGTGAAATCCGCGACCGCAGTTTCGAGCAGCAGCGCTACCGGGCTAGCGGCCTCAATCTGGTAACGGCTGCCGTCGTGTTGTGGAACACGGTCTATCTGGAACGGGCTGCGCACGCGCTGCGTGGCAACGGCCATGCCGTTGATGACGCGCTGTTGCAGTACCTGTCGCCGCTCGGTTGGGAGCACATCAACCTCACCGGCGATTACCTCTGGCGCAGCAGCGCCAAGATCGGCGCGGGCAAGTTCAGGCCGCTACGACCGCTGCAACCGGCTTAGCGTGCTTTATTTAATGAGATGGTCACTCCCTCCTTCCCAGTACTATGCTGAGGACAGGCTTTCATTCGGAGAACCATCATGGAAAACATTGCGCTTATTGGTATCGATCTGGGTAAGAACTCTTTCCATATTCATTGTCAGGATCATCGTGGGAAGGCCGTTTACCGTAAAAAATTCACCCGACCAAAGCTAATCGAATTTCTGGCGACATGCCCGGCAACAACCATCGCGATGGAAGCCTGTGGCGGTTCTCACTTTATGGCACGCAAGCTGGAAGAGTTAGGGCATTTTCCAAAGCTGATATCACCGCAATTTGTCCGCCCATTCGTTAAAAGCAACAAAAATGACTTCGTTGATGCTGAAGCTATCTGTGAAGCAGCATCACGTCCATCTATGCGTTTCGTGCAGCCCAGAACCGAATCTCAGCAGGCAATGCGAGCTCTGCATCGTGTCCGTGAATCCCTGGTTCAGGATAAGGTGAAAACAACTAATCAGATGCATGCTTTTCTGCTGGAATTTGGTATCAGCGTTCCGCGAGGTGCTGCCGTTATTAGTCGACTGAGTACCCTTCTTGAGGACAGTAGTTTGCCTCTTTATCTCAGCCAGTTACTGCTGAAATTACAACAGCATTATCACTATCTTGTTGAGCAGATTAAAGATCTGGAATCTCAGTTGAAACGAAAGTTGGACGAAGATGAGGTTGGACAGCGCTTGCTGAGTATTCCCTGCGTTGGAACGCTGACTGCCAGTACTATTTCAACTGAGATTGGCGACGGGAAGCAGTACGCCAGCAGCCGTGACTTTGCGGCGGCAACAGGGCTGGTACCCCGACAGTACAGCACGGGAGGTCGGACGACATTGTTAGGGATTAGCAAGCGGGGCAACAAAAAGATCCGAACTTTGTTGGTTCAGTGTGCCAGGGTATTCATACAAAAACTGGAACACCAGTCTGGCAAGTTGGCCGACTGGGTCAGGGAGTTGTTGTGTCGGAAAAGCAACTTTGTCGTCACCTGTGCTCTGGCAAACAAGCTGGCCAGAATAGCCTGGGCACTGACGGCGCGACAGCAAACTTACGAAGCATAAAGGCAGAAATACACCAGTTTAAACAATCATTCATCTGGTTTTGCGAATACTGATATTGATGATACTAACGGCCCACCGGCCTGTTGAGGAACCTGTAAAACGGAAAGGCTCATTGAAGCCGTATATTTTCTGGAGGTTCATCAGGCGCGGAACTCATCGAGGCGCGGGAATAAAATCCCATTCAGACGCCGGATAGATTCAAGCAAGCCAACTTGTCGTCAAAATCGGTGTTGCAAAAACGGGAGTGACCATAGATTCCGTTTTCTGAGGCGACCCCCACATAGAGACCTTCCCGGTCATTCACTTTGTAGAGTTTGTCCCTGGGCTTGAGATTGCGCAGCTTGGTATCGGTCAGCATGTACCTTGTCCTTCTTCGTCTCCGATACCCACTCTATTGTAAACAAGACATTTTTATCTTTTATATTCAATGGCTTATTTTCCTGCTAATTGGTAATACCATGAAAAATACCATGCTCAGAAAAGGCTTAACAATATTTTGAAAAATTGCCTACTGAGCGCTGCCGCACAGCTCCATAGGCCGCTTTCCTGGCTTTGCTTCCAGATGTATGCTATTCTGCTCCTGCAGCTAATGGATCACCGCAAACAGGTTACTCGCCTGGGGATTCCCTTTCGACCCGAGCATCCGTATGAGACTCATGCTCGATTATTATTATTATAGAAGCCCCCATGAATAAATCGCTCATCATTTTCGGCATCGTCAACATAACCTCGGACAGTTTCTCCGATGGAGGCCGGTATCTGGCGCCAGACGCAGCCATTGCGCAGGCGCGTAAGCTGATGGCCGAGGGGGCAGATGTGATCGACCTCGGTCCGGCATCCAGCAATCCCGACGCCGCGCCTGTTTCGTCCGACACAGAAATCGCGCGTATCGCGCCGGTGCTGGACGCGCTCAAGGCAGATGGCATTCCCGTCTCGCTCGACAGTTATCAACCCGCGACGCAAGCCTATGCCTTGTCGCGTGGTGTGGCCTATCTCAATGATATTCGCGGTTTTCCAGACGCTGCGTTCTATCCGCAATTGGCGAAATCATCTGCCAAACTCGTCGTTATGCATTCGGTGCAAGACGGGCAGGCAGATCGGCGCGAGGCACCCGCTGGCGACATCATGGATCACATTGCGGCGTTCTTTGACGCGCGCATCGCGGCGCTGACGGGTGCCGGTATCAAACGCAACCGCCTTGTCCTTGATCCCGGCATGGGGTTTTTTCTGGGGGCTGCTCCCGAAACCTCGCTCTCGGTGCTGGCGCGGTTCGATGAATTGCGGCTGCGCTTCGATTTGCCGGTGCTTCTGTCTGTTTCGCGCAAATCCTTTCTGCGCGCGCTCACAGGCCGTGGTCCGGGGGATGTCGGGGCCGCGACACTCGCTGCAGAGCTTGCCGCCGCCGCAGGTGGAGCTGACTTCATCCGCACACACGAGCCGCGCCCCTTGCGCGACGGGCTGGCGGTATTGGCGGCGCTGAAAGAAACCGCAAGAATTCGTTAACTGCACATTCGGGATATTTCTCTATATTCGCGGTTCAGCAGGCATGTCCCCTTTGAGGGCGACCCGACGACAGGATAATCGACCTTATGGTGCGCAAATATTTCGGCACAGACGGTATTCGTGGCAAAGCCAACGAAGGCGCGATGACGGCGGAAACCGCCTTGCGCGTCGGCATGGCGGCTGGCCGTGTCTTTCGTCGCGGTGACCACCGCCATCGTGTCGTGATCGGCAAGGATACGCGCCTGTCGGGCTATATGCTTGAACCCGCGCTCACAGCCGGTTTCACCTCGATGGGCATGGACGTATTCCTTTTTGGCCCGCTGCCGACAACGTATAGGAAGAATAAACGCCCTTTTCACCCAAGTCCAACAGCTTTGGACCGCAGTTGACTCTTTCGACACCCCTGCGATGCAACCCAATCCGGCTGACGGGGAGCCAGCAACGCTGAAAATTTACCCTCCTCTTTCCCACTAGCGGCTCCTTTTCCGACAACCAGCACGGCGGATCCCTGCCGCGGCGCTGTGAACGCAGCATTTTGATTGGTATCGTTGGCCTTCAGGCTCGTCAGTCAAACAGACCCAGGAGCAGCTCAGCCGGTGGCGCCCGGCTTTCGGGTAACGCCCTGGTCCCGCTGGTTTCGGCTTTGTGCTTCAGGTGATCAAGGATCTGCTTGATCACTATAGGGTCTTCAATGCAGGCGATGACTTTCATGGCGCCGCCGCAGCCGCTGCAGGTCTCGATGTCGATATTGAAAACACGCTTGAGCCGTTGCGCCCATGTCATCGACGCTCGCCGTTGTGCTGGTGTTGCCGGTTCATCAGCCACCCTGACCTTGTTGCCCCTGCCCCGTTTTGCCGGCGTGACCAACGCCCGGTGCCGACTGTTGGGTGCGAACACCCCGTGGAAGCGGGTTAGGTTGACTCTGGGCTTCGGTACCAGGGCGGCCAGCCTTGCAATGAAATCCAATGGTTCGAAAATGACGTGCGTGGTGCCGTCCCGGTACGGCGTCTTGAGCTGGTAGCGCACGTTGCCGCCTCGTGTTAACGACAGCCGCTTCTCGGATACCGCCGGGCGGCTGATGTACCGGCACAGCCGTTCGAGCTTCTTGCGTTCATCGGCCCTGGCCGCCACGCCGGCGTGCAGGCTGGACCCGGCTACCTTGCCAATCCCGTCACCGAACGGATCACCACTGGTCGGCAGAGTTTGCAAAGTGAACACCTTTCGCCCCGCCTGTGAACCGACAGCGATACGGTAAGTGATCGAGTGCCCCAGCAGGGGTGTCATCGGGTCGTCATCCACCGCATCCGAGGCCAGATAGCTGTTTTCGACATCCCGTTCCAGCAGGCCTTGCCGTTCCAGATAGCGACCCACCCGGTGGGCGATGGTGTGCGTCAGCTGGGTGAGCTCTGGGCTGGTCGGCGCCTTGACCCAGCGGAAACGCGCTGAGCCGTGGGATTGCTCGACATACACACCGTCGAGAAACAGCATGTGGAAGTGAACATTCAGATTGAGCGCCGATCCAAAACGCTGGATCAGGGTGACCGCGCCCGTCTTGGCCACTTGGTGGGTATGGCCCGCTTTCTTGACCAGGTGCGTGGCAATGACGCGGTAAACGATGCCCAGCACCCACCCCATGATCTCGGGCCGGCTGGCAAACAGGAAACGCAGCTGAAACGGGAAGCTCAACACCCACTGACGCATGGGTTGTTCAGGCAGTACTTCATCAACCAGCAAGGCGGCACTTTCGGCCATCCGCCGCGCCCCACAGCTCGGGCAGAAACCGCGACGCTTACAGCTGAAAGCGACCAGGTGCTCGGCGTGGCAAGACTCGCAGCGAACCCGTAGAAAGCCATGCTCCAGCCGCCCGCATTGGAGAAATTCTTCAAATTCCCGTTGCACATAGCCCGGCAATTCCTTTCCCTGCTCTGCCATAAGCGCAGCGAATGCCGGGTAATACTCGTCAACGATCTGATAGAGAAGGGTTTGCTCGGGTCGGTGGCTCTGGTAACGACCAGTATCCCGATCCCGGCTGGCCGTCCTGGCCGCCACATGAGGCATGTTCCGCGTCCTTGCAATACTGTGTTTACATACAGTCTATCGCTTAGCGGAAAGTTCTTTTACCCTCAGCCGAAATGCCTGCCGTTGCTAGACATTGCCAGCCAGTGCCCGTCACTCCCACTCGATTGTAAACAAGCACACAAAACCCTTTAGTGACAACAATTTGCAAGAACTATCAGGCTCAGTGCCATGAAAAATACCATGACCAGATCATGAGGTTGAACACGGCTTGCGCCGGCAGCGTTCACGCTCCTGGTCGGCGATCTCGCCCGGCTGCAATGCTAGCTCAGCATCGGTCATGCGCTCCAGCACGTCGCGTAGGCGGATGGTGCAAGGAATGGGCGGCAGCTCGAACTCATAGCCGCCGGCGATCATTTCGGCCGCAATCTCCTCGGTGATGAAAAACGGCTCGTCGTCTTGGTTCGGCTTCTTCATGCCCTTTCCTCCTGGCGCTCATCCTGGCCGACAGCGGCCAGGGCATCGGCTTCCGTCAATGCGTCCTCCACGAACGCGCCGTGCTGCTTCGCTTCGGCCTGGCTGACCTCGGCCCATATCCGTTTCACCTGGGCCGCACTGTACCCGGCCAGCTCGGCGGTCTTGTTGATGCTGTAGCCGGACTTGCGCAGCGCGACAACTTGGGCGCGGCGCTTCGGATCAGCACGGCGGCCCTTGTACCGCCCGGCCTGGCGGGCCAACTCAATGCCTTGGCGCTGGCGTTCGCGCCTGTCCTCGTAGTCGTCGCGGGCCATCTGCAAGGCCAGGCGAAAAAGCATGATCTGCACGGCTTCCAGCACGATCTTGGCGACGCCCTGGGCCTCGGCCGCCAGGTCGGATAGATCGACCACGCCAGGGACGGCCAGGCTTGCGCCTTTGGCCTGTATCGAGGCCACCAGGCGCTCGGCCTCGGGCAAAGGTAGGCGGCTGATGCGGTCGATCTTCTCGGCAATGACCACCTCGCCGGGCTGTAGGTCGCCGATCATGCGCAGCAGCTCAGGCCGGTCGGCGCGTGCGCCGGATGCCTTCTCACGGTAGATGCCGGCGACGTAGTAGCCGGCGGCCTTCGCGGCCGTAGTGATCGCCTCTTGGCGTTCCAAGTCCTGCGCGTCGGTGCTGACGCGCAGATAGACCCGCGCCACCATCGGCGCGGCTACTGGCTTCGTCCTGCGCATACTTGCGGGCTCCTTTGGGCATACGCAAAGTGTCCGGTCATGCTACCCCCGGCCAAAAAGGCCGTCATGCGATTTATCTTGGCCGGGTCGTTATTGGCGGGTCTAAATGGCCGCTCCGTGGATCTCATCGCCAGAAATGGCGATGCGAGATCCAGGGCAGGGCGGCCGCCATCGTCAGACCTGGCGATGGTCGACGCCGGCGCGCATCGTCGGATGTGGCGATGCGAGCTCGAGGTCGGTGGCCACCGCCGGCGACCTGGTGCCATCGTCGGCAATGGCGATGCTGCAGCTCGACGTGCGCGGCCTGGTCGTCTCGGCATCGTCGGATGCGGCGATGCTCGAGCGAGGCGAAAAAAAACCGCCTCGGGGTGTCCGAGGCGGCAAGTCTGCATGCGGTTCAGGGAGGAAGAAACCGCGCCGGCGATCAGGGAGGAAAACCGCGCGGCCTGATGTGCAGCTCGGCCACTTTAGCCGGATTTTTCGACTTATCCGATGCGAGCGGCCCGCCGTGGGCGCTGCTCGATCTGCTGTTGCTTTTTCTCGACGTGCTTCTGCTCCTGGTGCTGCTGCTCGTCGCGCGGCACTGTTGCAAAGTTAGCGATGAGGCAGCCTTTTGTCTTATTCAAAGGCCTTACATTTCAAAAACTCTGCTTACCAGGCGCATTTCGCCCAGGGGATCACCATAATAAAATGCTGAGGCCTGGCCTTTGCGTAGTGCACGCATCACCTCAATACCTTTGATGGTGGCGTAAGCCGTCTTCATGGATTTAAATCCCAGCGTGGCGCCGATTATCCGTTTCAGTTTGCCATGATCGCATTCAATCACGTTGTTCCGGTACTTAATCTGTCGGTGTTCAACGTCAGACGGGCACCGGCCTTCGCGTTTGAGCAGAGCAAGCGCGCGACCATAGGCGGGCGCTTTATCCGTGTTGATGAATCGCGGGATCTGCCACTTCTTCACGTTGTTGAGGATTTTACCCAGAAACCGGTATGCAGCTTTGCTGTTACGACGGGAGGAGAGATAAAAATCGACAGTGCGGCCCCGGCTGTCGACGGCCCGGTACAGATACGCCCAGCGGCCATTGACCTTCACGTAGGTTTCATCCATGTGCCACGGGCAAAGATCGGAAGGGTTACGCCAGTACCAGCGCAGCCGTTTTTCCATTTCAGGCGCATAACGCTGAACCCAGCGGTAAATCGTGGAGTGATCGACATTCACTCCGCGTTCAGCCAGCATCTCCTGCAGCTCACGGTAACTGATGCCGTATTTGCAGTACCAGCGTACGGCCCACAGAATGATGTCACGCTGAAAATGCCGGCCTTTGAATGGGTTCATGTGCAGCTCCATCAGCAAAAGGGGATGATAAGTTTATCACCACCGACTATTTGCAACAGTGCCGTAGAGCCTTTGTTCATTGGAAATCGTACAGGGAGGCGCATATGGACCGCATCAAGTACCTGAAATGGATAGCTGAAGAATCACCAAGTACGGCTCAGCAGCTGGTGGCCTGGTTAAACAGAGCAAGGCACTATACGCCCGACATGAAAGAGCATCAGGCAGGTGTACAGATTCAAGAAAAGGGGATTGTTGTAGGGCTTAGACAAAGTACTAATCGTTATCATGGAGATTGTCTGACCATACATGTGGTACGGCTTCCGGAAGAAATACAAAACAAGGGATGGTTTAAGTCTTTTCTGAAGCTTTGCTGTGAATCGAATCCCTGGTGCGATGTTGTAATAGAAGACGTGAAAAACCCATATTTATTAAGCTTTTGTAAGAAACTAAACTTTACTGTATTAGATGAATTTTACCCGAATACTTACATAGTAAACACAGATGCCATTATGAGTTTACCTATCCCACCCTTAGGGAGATACGAAACCTATCTTTATTAAACCTGCGAACCTTTACCGGTTGCGTGGGGAGCGGATGGACTTCGGCTAAAGAAAAATCACATCGTCTATTTTGACCAGAAAAAGCTAATCTGCTTGATGTAATGCAGAAACGCATTACATTAATATCTTCTCCCAACAATCACCTGAACAATTCCCTGATTGCTTTTCACCTCATACCAGTGCTGGCTCATAGTTAGTCCTTAAGCAAATTTGTTATCGGAATAAAGAACGAAGCCAGCCTCATCGAGGCGCATAACCTTCTTCCCTTAACGCCTGTTGTAATTTTTCAATTGCGCTTTTCATTACCCAGGCTTCTTCGTCACTCACAGCACAGCCACGAAGATCGCTCCAGCTCAGACGTTTAACTAATTGAGCAAGGGCCATAGTTTCATTCTCATCAAGCTGCAAACTCAGTGTCTCAATACCTTCCACTATCTAACCTCCCTTATACTGAAAAATGGCGCTTTATTTCTGACCAGATGCCGAAGCCTTGAATGCGGCCGGAACTGCCGTTGTTTCTACTTTACAGAAATGGAATTAAAAAGTGGTGGTGCTGGGCACGTTTCTTTTCCAGTCGGGGTTTAAGCCAGAGCCGAAACTCATTCAACTTCTCAGCAGCCAAAACCGCTTCAACGGGGAAAACTTTATATTTACCCTGCTGCTGAGGTTCACCCAACCATCGCCTGATGGCTCCGTCAGTCCATAAACGAGTCTCTTTGAGCCTGGTTACAGTGACCCATTTCCTGGACCATTCATCAAATTGTCGCTGGCGATCCCGATAACGTTGTTCTTCCTGCTGACGAAGCCAGTCACGATCAACAGCGAATTTTCGGTATCCAACAAAGAGCCCTTGTACTTTGGCCATGACAACATTCCGGTTTGCTTAGAACTGTTCAGACAGACATGTCAGGGATAAAGCTGAAGAAAAAGGTACAACGAAGAATAACCAAGACATAGGCCTGCCGGGTAAGTGGTGCGGTGCACAGGACTGTCGGAAAGTACGCTCAGAGAGGGTCGTTTAAGCATGATGCACCACCGCCAGCCAGCCTTAATAATGGTAATGTACCACTGGGTTACCAGACAGACCAGTAACGCATCAAACATAAAACTGTTTTTTAAAAAACGTCAGGAACGTAGCCTGACCTTTTAACCAGTGGTGTAAAAAACATACAGATTGCTCTGAGGTATGAGGTTCAGCAACTAGCCTTGTCGACGCAGAAACATTAAGTAATCAATAGCAGCTATCGCAAACAATGGTGAAAACCACCACGTGCTTTTCAACAAGCCAAGCGGCAGAAAGAGTACAGTTGCCATCGAATAAACAAAAACACGAACCATACCATCTGTAATAAACATAGGCTATTTGCAATCTGAGGTTGGATTGTAGATTTTAGTTAGAAATGGATCAAAGTCCGTTTTGTGCAAAACTTGGTTGACAACCCTCTTTTGGAAGATGTGCCGTTTCGTGCAAAAGTTGGTTGGAGGCCAAGATGGCAGAGTTCGTAGGTTCGGCTGCTTCGCAAGCTGATTTCATTTGGAAGAACGCGGAAGACCTGTGGGGGGGGATTTCAAGCATACCGACTTCGGCAAGATCATTTTGCCGTTTACTCTGCTGCGTCGATTGGAGTGCGCACTGGAGTCTACACGGGAAGCATCGCTCGATAGCCAACCAGCCACGATTGAGTTCTTAGAAGCAGAGTTCAGTGTTGATTTCGATGCGCTGCTATCTTGACCGCCAATCAGACCCGCATGGTTCAGGTTTGTGTATGAGAGTCCCCAAATGGCTGTAGTTCTAACCAAAGCCTTGATTGAAGCCGGCCGCGCCGGAAATAGTGGGTACAGAAAAGGCAGTTGCTTGCGCTGGGCGTAAGTTACCCGCCGAAAAGCGGCTGGATCGAACGACTGATCGGCACTGAGGTATCTGACGAGCAGTACGAACGCTTTCTGGGGCACAGCACGAGCAAGCAGGCTGAACAGATCCTACGCGGAGAGCAGCCAGCCAAGGGGCTTCAGTATGCAAAGCGAGCGAAGAAGCTCGCTTCTGAAAGAAAAGCCACAATTGATCTGGATAACGAGCACCTGTCTGAAATCGAAAAGTATCGGTAGCCCTAGACTTTTAGCCGCTGAAGATCTCTTAGATACCATTGGTGAAACTTGCTGAAGTCAGCCTTCTGTTTCTCTACCGTGCTGTTATAGATCGCATCACTGGTAACCGCACAAGCAGTCCAGCCAGCCTCATAGACGAAGCGAGTAGCTATCGGTGACTTCTTCGGGGTGCTATCCCAGCGGTTTTTGAGCCACCGCGCAAGCCCTTCATCAAGAGGGACCACCAGATTTAGCTGCTGTTTTGTGCGAGTGATACCGACATAAAACAGCCGACGTTCCTCCTCGATTTCCTCTTCGGCCGGAGGGGTGTTCATCGATGTGCGAACGCTGTAAACATCATCGGGTTTGCCGCCAGGAAATTCCTGCTCATTCAGCCCGATCAGTATTACGTTATCCCACTCCAGCCCCTTGGAACCATGCAGTGTGGAAAGGATGAAGGGATCGCAGTCAGTAGCAGCCTCGCCTGGATTCAAGATAAGGTTTAAAAACGTGCGGGAATCGATCTTACTGGAGTCAAGTAGCTCCCCGATCCTCACGACCCCTCGTTGCTGGTCGTTCGATCCAGTGCGAGTTACACCCTCAGAGCCAACACTATCAATGAAACCCTCCATACTCAGGCGTCGTAACACATCGATAGCAGGCGTTTCCTCTCCGTCTTTCTGGCAGATAGTGGCGAGCCTGCCCAGCCGATCTTTTTGGTATTGTGCGCCCTCGAATAACTGACCTAGAGCAGACCATAGGTCGGCGTGCGGAGCCATCAATCCACTGAGCGCCGCTTTGAATTGCCCTTTCTGCCATCTAAAACCAGCCTCCTTCAGAAAGCCGTAAACAATCGCTTGTTTGTTGGGATGGTTTTCCAGTAGCCGCAGATCGCCGTACACAGACAGCAAGACGCCAACTACCAGTATCCCGATTTCGGTGCGGGTGTGTAATGCGCTTGAACCATTGAGGTAGCGATAAGGTAGCCCACACAGGCGTAAAGCAATTTCCGCCTCAGCAAGGTTCGCCTTAGTGCGGGACAATATGGCTTGTGTTCCACTGCTCACCGAGAGGTTTGATAGCACCTTGGATAGGCAGTTATCAAAGTGCAATCTGACCTCTGTTTTGGGGGTGCTAGGATGACTGACACAAAGCTTGGTCAGCTTTGTAGAGTTGCGCCGAATTACCGAGTTAGCCATCAAGGAAAGCTCATGGCCAAATCTGAACGTGCATGACAGTTGAAACACCTTCGTATTCGGGTAGTGCCTTTCAAACAGTCCGCCGATAAAGTCTGGTCGAGCACCACGCCACTCATAAATACACTGGTTAACATCACCAACAGCCATAACCGACGTATCCGACTTAGATAGCAAGCGGGTCATGTCATGCTGTATCAGGTTAACGTCCTGATATTCATCAACAATGATGTGCTTGAAGTGGGCACCAAGGCTGCTGTCATTACGCAACAGTGCGACAGCCTCAATCAAACAGTCATCAAAGGTTCGCAGACTGTTTTCCTCCAGCAGCTCACAATAGCGGCCATAGGCGTGAATAAACTCCCGTTTGATGTTGCTGAACGTTGGATCATTGGCAGCATCAACAGGAGTTACGGCCGCCGCCCGGCAGCGAGCAATAAACAGCTCGAAGTTTTCAATTTCATTGGGGTCAATATAATTCGCCTCATGGTCAAAGCCATAGCGGTAGGCTTGCTTTACCAGTTGCTCATAGCGGTAGTCGCTTGGAGTAATGAGGTCTTTCTTCTTGATTATCTGTTGGCGTTCTCCGTAACCAACAATCTTTAAGGCCAAGCTGTGGAACGTGCGGATTTCTGGAATCACGCTCGACATCAGTGCCGTCTTCAAGTTCTCCGTGAAGCTCACCTGCGCCGACTTGTTGTACATCAGGATCAGAATGGAGCGAGGATCAGTTCCCGTCTTGACCAGCCGCTCAACGCGCTTTACAAGTGTGGTTGTTTTCCCGCTACCAGGTACGGCTTTTACCAACGCATGTCCGGTGTCATGGCTGACAATACTTTTCTGCTCCCAAGTCAGTCTTTTGGTCATGCCTTAACCTTGTAATTGGCGCACTGACGGGCCTCGGTGTAGGGAACGATCTTTGCCTTACTGTGACATTGCAGATAGCCATCCTCCCATCGGCCTGCTTGCTCGCACATAATGCAGTTGGGAAATAGTGAATGAGGATCGGCGTGACGGATAAAAGCTCGTAAGTTATCAGCCAGCTCAGCGGCCCCTAACGATCTAGGCCATGTGTTCACGTCAGAATTGATTGTTAAATCCACTTCAGCGAGCGGCATCGTTTGTTCGTTGAGTCGGCCGGAACCACTTAAACTCCAGACAGACATATCCACGTTACCTACTGAGCAGACGCCGCTACAGGTGTCCACAGATTGAAACGGGGGAAGCCAGTTGAATACTCTCAGGATCTTCTCCTTGATCGAGTAGGCCCCGGTAAGCAACATCTGAATATCAGAGGCAGATTGGACCTTAAACTCAAGAATCGGGATACCGGCTTCGATCTTGTCTTGAGAGCAGGGGTGTGTGACACAAATCTCTACGTAGCAACGCCTTTCGCCAGTCGTATCATACAACATCACGTCTGGTCGCAGCCCTGTGACCTTATCGTGTTTTTCCAGCTCTGCCTGATCGAAAAATTGAGTCAAGTTGTAGCGTGCAGGCACGGATTTTACGCACTGACGTGCTTCGTCTCTAACCAAGGCTAAACGAGAACCATTACAGGCAACCCGGCGCTCCAGCTCAAGGCTAATAGGCATTTCACGGCTGAGAGCTTGTTGGTAGCGATAGAAGAATGCTTCTTTGCCGCACTTGTGAAGATAGGTTTCAAGGGCACAGCATTCTTCCGAATGGCGAAAGTGCTTAGCGTTGAACTCGCCCATTACCGGGGTCAGGGGGCTCTTACAACCTGGGCAGGTGTAAGTATGTGAGCGCAGGGCAGCGCCAATGTGCGTGAGGGTGCCCTCGCCGTCTAGCGCGTAAGCGTATTGTATTGAGCTGGATTGAGTTGTCATGACTGCGTATCCTCCCAAAAAAATCCAGCTAAGAACAGACCTTACGGCAGGCAAATGGTAAGTAGTGCTTCTTGAAGCAGTCGAGTGTACAGCGGCTCAGTGAAAAAGCTAATCGCCCGCTCAACAACCTAGTGATACTGGTGCAGATTCGACAATGAGTTAATGCCCGGAGAGCATCTGCAAGACTTCTAGCTGGAAGGCATTCCAACCAGCCCTCGCTTCTGAAAAGCCGTCAGGAAACGGTAAAATCCAACCAAGTGAGCAACTTCACTTGATCAAAGATCTAAGGCTAGAATGATGGAATTCCAACCTTAGTTTGCAAATAGCCTAAACATATAACTTCCTCTGAGGATTTAAAAGAATTCTCAGATGTCTTGAAAGCTACTTTTTAAACTTTCTCATTCTGAGAAGCATATTTAATTTTGCTGCGTCTGCTCGTGCTGCTGCTACAGAAAGGGCTTTATGCAGTGAAACTACCACGACAAACAAACAGAACATCGACCAGAATCCATCCATTTCGTTTACCTAATCGTTGAGGTTTTTATTCGGGATATCTGGCTAAATAGGACTACACAGATACCCAGTTAAACCCCCCGCTTACATAACACTCCGGTTCCTCACCAGACGTTTTATTCTATCGCGGTCTGTGGTTATCAGAAGCTGCATAAACCGGTTATTTAGTCCGTTACGCGAAAATTATTGAGGATCCGGGCTGTTAAACTGTTCTTCCTCTTTCGCTTCCGGAGAAAAGGGGAGGTGTCACCCTGCGGCCGGGTAGTGAAAGGGATTTGACGTAATTCAGGCGAAGGGCGAACAAGACCGCAAAGGACGCCCGGGCGACCGGATACCTGCCGGGTTGTGCGAAGTAAAAACCGGAAGCAGTGATAACACAAACAGGCCCCTACAGCGTAAGGATTGTGATGGACGATAAAGAGCAATTTACGAATCTTGTGGCAAAGCATGCCTCCGGACTCACCGAAGAGCAGCTGGCCGGTTACGATGCCTGTTCCCTGGATGGTGAATGCGTCACGCCTTCATACGAGGTTTTCCGGGGGTATCGTACCCGCCATACCCTGGATGAATTTCTGGAGATGGCCATATCGCTGAATGCCATCCACCCGGATGAATATTTAACGGATATGCTGCTTAAGCCTCATGAGGTGATCGGCGCTCTGGCCGATGAAGGCGACCAGCTGAACAACGCCACCCCGGTTTATTTCTTCCCGGATACCGGCGTCTATGCAGCGGCCGTCAGTGAAACCCGGGTGCTCGATGCCTGGCTTTGCTGGCCATGCTACCCGGCGAACTGGTAACGCGGCCGTTGGAATTGCACCGGCAGGATACGAATTTAACCGACCCCGTGGCGGGAAGGTTATCACAATTGCATGTCCTCATCCCTCAAGCCCCCTGCCAGGCCCTAACGTGCTGTCAGGCTTCGCCTGATTCCCGATCTGCGCCGGTACTTCAGCCGATAACTTTTTGTTTTCTTTTTATTTTCTCCCCATTTCCTCAAAGTTCGCGGGCGGCGTGGACAGGGCACCATTGCCGCATGTGGGGTCTTAATAAGGGCAGGGTGGTCAGGTTTGCTCGATGCCGGGGGTAGGCCCTACCCTTTATGGGATGAGGACATGCAATTCACTAAATTAATCGACAGCACCGGTGGTGACTTATCTGTAACGGGTCAGTTTTGATACGGGGAATGTTTCAGGGTTAAGATCTGGAATCATAAAAATATACGCTCCCGTTCAGGACATACGACTTGAAATGGATAATGCCATTAAAGGAATTCCAGCCTTTCGTCGATAACAGTTTCTGACCATCGCCATAACCATGTCATGGAGGAGACTAACCGTGTTTCAGAGGTGAGCTGGTGCCTGGCAAAACATACAAACTCAAATATCAGGAAGCGAGTTTAGTTGTTTATAACATGCAGCCGTGTAACTGATTAGGTACCGGCAAAAGGAGGAAATAATGTTTGAAAACTACGTTTGTAAAATCTATGTAAGCAATGATCCTCATTTTAGTAGCCATCTCGAAGCAACTGCGTTTGGTTTCGATAATGGTCAGCAGCAAAAGATTCTCACCGCAGCCCATGTTGTTACCAATGCTCTTGGAAAAATTTATCCCGTCAGCAATACACTTAAACTTTACGTCAAATTTCTTAACCATCAAGGACTGGTGAACGAAGAGCCTGTTCTAGTCGATTTCATTCTCAATGAGGCTAATGACAGGGCAGACTTTAAAGACGGCATTCCGTTTGTTGACAGTGCAGAAATCGTATTACCAGCTGGAATACAACAGCCTGTAAGTAGTTACTTTAAGGTCCTGGCTCCCGCAGCTGGCATGGGTACATTGGGTGTCGGATATCCAATGAATGAGACAACAATTTCGACATTCCCTGGTGAAGTTTCAGGCATTTGGCCTTTAAATTGCTCAAATCATTCTCCCCAACATCTCACAACTCGCTTTGTAATAGCACATTTCAACACCGATGGTTGCTCTGGTGGACCCTATGTCGTCTCCGAGAATGACGAGCATTTTGTCATTGGAAGTCTGGTTGGAATAATGTCTGGAACCTGCCCAGATTCAAATCCACACATGTCTGTTCAGTCCGCTACTGATTTTTAGCAAAGTCAGTTCCAAAATGACGCTGGCACGATAGTTATTTTGGGTCTGCCCGATATGGCGTCTGCCCTTACTAACAGCAACAGCATTGAAACTGACAAACATGAACTCGAAAGTGCCACAATAGTAAGTCATGATTTCTTCATCACTTTTATGGTGCTCTTTTTCACCTATCACACAGCAAGTTATGAATACGAGGCCTGTAATGGACGCTACCGAAACTGAAGAGCTCGAAAAAATTCGCAAGAAGGCAATGGATGAAGTTACAAGTGCTCTTCAGGCGCTTGAAAATAAGTTCCCGGGTATTACTGAGGGCGCAGCAGCTTTGGCGGGGTCAGGCGTAGGCGCAGCGGCTTCCTTCGGTGCTCTCTATACGCTTGGTACAACGGGAGTGTCAGCAGCAGGCATAACCTCCGGGCTCGCTACAGCAGGGTCTATCGTCGGTGGCGGTATGGTTGCAGGCATTGCGGTATTGGCCGCACCTGTAGCTGTGTTAGGGATTGGCGGGTACGCGATAGTGAAACACAAAAAAAATGCGAAACTGACAGCCGCCCTTAGTCAGGCCATCCAAAAGCTCTACGAAGTTCAGGAAAGGTTGATGTCGAATGCGGAATATTTTAAGGCAGAAATTGCTGGCATCAAGGCAACAATCGACATGCTTACTAAGAAAGCTCCAAAAGGTAGCCTGGTCGCGGTGAGGTAAACACATGAGTCAGTCTCCTTATGATGATGAGTTCAGGGCCATCCGTTATATTCAGCTCCGTGGTCAGGATATCGCGAACGCTCACGAGACAATTAACAGTGATATAGAGAGCCTTAAGGCACAGTTGACCGGGCTAATCAGCGGCACTGAACTTGATGAAGCGGAGCATCTGGCGCTTAAAGAACATCATCTGCGAGAAATGACCCCTTCAGATACTGCCATGCATTCTACTGGTCTCAAGACTATATATAGCGAGGCTAACCAGCGTGTATGCGGTGATATTGGACTGGCCACAATACTCTCCACGGATGACTTGGCTGTTGTAGATGCCCGGATCCAGAATCATATTAAAGAATTTAATGATCGCTACGCACTCGACGCCTGGGATTATGCTATTGCCTGCGGATGCGGGCTCATAGCATCCATGCTGGATTTACTTTGCGTCAGAGCCCCGCCAAAACCTACGGTGAGCTTTACGGCAGAAGTGGATGGTATTTTCAATAAACAGGTGCAGAAAGCCTTCAATGCCATTTTGCCGGAGGACCTGAGTACAAAACTCTCAGATTTGTTCCCTATAGGGGCACCAGACAGTTCGATCAGCAGCGATTTAGTGGGTGCGGCCGGTGGCGTTTTGTCTCCCACAAATCACCGCTTAAGAGCTTTGTCACACGATCCCGTACTGGGCATTATTTTCGGTATAAAGGATATGCTGAACGGGACCTGTACGGTGGTTCAGAATGGACAGATCGTGGTTTATCCTTCCAGTAAAGGCGTTACAGACGAAACCAATATTTTCAGGCTCATCGCCAGAATGTTTGGACACCTGGCATCGGATGTTAATGCCCCCTCAGCAAAAGGAAACCGTGGCATGGGGTTACCGGCTCCTTTTATGGGGCTACTTCGTATGCTTGAGGGGATCCCTGTGGGGAGTTCTAACTTCGGCAAACAAATAGAGTACATGTATGTCAACGGGTATGACTTTCGTCAGTTTATCGTGACAAGTATTCCGATGAGCATAATGGAAGTTTTGATGCGGGTTTTCTATGTGGCGAAACAGGTATCGCTGGGAAAAGGAGCTTTTGGGGAGACCTTACTGGATACCATGCCGTTGCGGCTAAATCCACGCTTCCGGATGATGCTTGCCCTGGGTTATGGAACTTCCAGTGCTGTTAACGCAGGTAAAATGTATATCACCGGCAATATTCTCAATGCGAATTACGCCTCCTGGATGGGGTTGGCCTGGAATGGTTTTCACTCACTCAAGTGGTCCCTTTATCAGCGACACTTAAAGCTTTGGGCCGGTATTGAAAAGGCAGAACTGGAACGGCTTCAGAACAATATAGACAGCATCGAGGCATTGACCATCATAGCAGGAAACTTGCCAGTCAAGTAACATTCACCGGAGCACCTCCGGAACCCCATAGCCCACCAGCTGCTAAAAATGTCTGCCTTTGCTTTTAATACTCTCTCTGCCTCCTCCCCGAGGCAGAGAGTAGCTCGTAGTTATTTATACAGCTCACAACAGGGCCATAAGATACTCCGCTTCTCGTTTACCGATGATCCTGATCTGTCAGCTCTCTTACCGGATGCTGTACGAGCGTAACGGCTTATTATTGATAGTTCTCTCATATCAAACCTCATAAAGATTTATGCTGCCACTTAGTAACAGCCTAAAGGTTGTACTCTCTATTTAACAGCTTTTAGGCTGTTAATTTGATATTACAGCTTTTAGGGTGTATGTTTAGAAAACAGCGTACAAGGTGTATCAGAGGAACTACTGAGGCCAGCTTATGATCAATAATGATTACCCGTTAAACACGCTCAACCAGTTGCGTCCCTTGCTCATTGGTTTTCGCAAGGCGAATGGCCTGACGCAAAAAGACCTGTCCGAAAGGTTAGGGGTCACTCAACAGACATACTCACGTCTGGAAGCCAACCCTGCCAGTGCGAGCATTGAACGGCTATTCAAGGTGTTTTCTATCCTGGGCGTAAAAATCAGCTTCTCCTCGACAACCGCCTCTTCAGAGGGGAAGCAGACGGAAGAAATGCTTAAATCAAACTCACCTGCACGACAGGAGAAATGGTAACGATATGAGCCGGAAACAGCAGCGTCTGGCAATCTGGATGAACGGAATCAAAGTCGGATACTGGGAAAAAAGTAAAGGGGTAGACAGCTTACAATACCTTCCTGACTGGAGTGCAGACGAACAGGGAAGGCCGCTGTCATTGTCCCTTCCTTTTACTCCCGGGAACCAGGTCTGGCGTGGAAATGTGGTACGTGACTATTTTGATAATTTACTCCCGGACAGCGAAGGCATACGCAGACGTCTGGCAATGCGTTACAAGGCCGATAGCCTGGAGCCTTTTGATCTTCTGACGGAGCTGGGAAAAGACTGCGTGGGCGCGATACAGCTGCTTCATGACGGAGATGAACCCACAGATTTATATTCCGTGAAGTATCACCCGCTTACTGAATCAGAAATTGCGGCAACTTTGCGTAATACCACGGAGACATTGCTACCGGGCAGGCCAGAAGATAACGACGACTTACGTTTATCTATTGCCGGTGCTCAGGAGAAAACAGCCCTACTGTGGCATGAAGATCGGTGGTGTATGCCGGAGGGTAATACACCAACGACGCATATATTCAAGCTACCGCTCGGACTTGTGGGGAACATGAAAGCCGACATGCGCTCGTCGGTTGAAAATGAATGGCTCTGCTCGGTACTTCTCGAACAGTACGGGCTCCCCGTGGCAAGAACGCAGATTGCTCACTTTGAAGATCAGAAAGCGCTGGTGGTAGAACGTTTTGACCGAAAATGGTCAGGAAACGGACAATGGATCATTCGTTTACCCCAGGAGGATATGTGTCAGGCCCTGGGCATTTCGCCATTACGAAAATATCAGGCGGACGGCGGGCCAGGTATATCGGAAATTATGGAAGTTCTGAGTAATTCAGACCGTGCTGAGCGTGACAAAGCGCAGTTTTTTATGACGCAGATAGTTTTCTGGATGATGGCCGCAACAGATGGCCACGCTAAAAATTTCAGTATTTCTATTGGGCCACAGGGACGTTATCACCTTACACCACTCTATGATGTGTTGTCGGCTCGGTCATGGGAACAATCAGATATCCTGGCAGAAGTGCAAACTGGCGATGGCCGTACGTGGCAGTAGCAACTATTACCAGATATATCGAATACAACGACGCCACTGGATCAGGCATGGTGAGATAACCGGCCTGAGTAAACAGCAGACAGAGGCGATGATAGAGGAAATCATCGCCAGAACCCCGGGTGTCATTGAACGTGTTAGCGGGCTTCTTCCGGACCAGTTCCCCCAGCAGCTTGCGGAAAGTATTTTTGATGGAATGAGGCAGCAATGCAGGCGCCTGGCTGAGAAATGACAGCCGCAATTTATAGTGTGCATGTTTTCAGAATAGCTGATGTAAGCGTGAGGATTCAGTATGACTGAAGAACAAAAAAGAATAGAGCGGGCTATTGAGTTGGCTTGTCGTTACGGCGGAACCGATGAAATGCATCATCTGCAATGGGTCGTGGATCAGATGGTAAGAGAACTTGCTGGAGAACGTTATGCACAGATTGTAGCAGATGCCACCAGCGGAGAAGATGGGCCTGATACTTACAAATGGAGTGTTGGGATCGCGCCTTAGCATCTGTCAGTCTGGGGATGAAAACGTACTTAACATCCAGCGAATTCCCAGACTTCACATTAAGACTAGAGTAACGGCCGCAATCACGTGAGAGAAAAAAATGGCAATTTTAGCAATCATTGCAGTTATCGCCCTGGGTGGGTACGCCTGCGGGTTTATTAAAGCCCGTGAGCTGAGCGCTTTGCGTAAAGAAATGAAACTATACGTGGATCGCATGGAAGCGGCGGAGCTGGACTTACACGCAATCAGAAGTGTAGCGGAGCACCGGTTGCACGGTGCAGGTAAACAGTTTGCCGACCTTTACAGCCGTATCGACGGTGCAACTGTGACGCTGACACCCGAAGATCAGCTGTTACTGGCAACGATGCCATTTAATATTCAGGATGTAGAAGACATCGTAAACGAGCGCGGTCCAAAGACAATTAGCGGCCGTCCATTCTGGGAAGTTGAGCCAGGCCCGCATGACTATGAATATGGCCCGCAATATCCGTATTTCCCAGACCAGCGCTAGGAAGAGATCAAGATGAGAGAGCCAAGACCCCGCCATACCTTGCAGGTCATTCGAGTGCCTTCTCTGGAGGTTCAGGATCTGGGGCTGACCAGCTTTGATAGCTGGCTTGACGAGAACGGTTATGACAAAACGAATGCCAGAAATAACCGTACCATCTGGGCGAGAGAAGGCGGATGGCATCTGAAACGTTGCAGAAATCTGGAAACTGGCACGGACGATTTCTGGTTTATCGCTTTCGATGGTAAAGGCGGAAAGATATACCCGCTGAAAACCCAAAGAGACTACCGGGCTGCATATCGTAAGCTGGAAGCAGAAGGTTATGCACCTGCGGTCATCGAGCAAATGACCACAGGCGCAGCATATAACCTGGCCTATCCACGTTCCACCCTAAAACAAGCTGAGACGGCCACCAGCGAACCAAAGCGGAAACCTGACGTAGATGGGGTCGTCTCAGAAAACGGAATCTATGGTCACTCCCGTTTTTGCAACACCGATTTTGACGACAAGTTGGCTTGCTTGAATCTATCCGGCGTCTGAATGGGATTTTATTCCCGCGCCTTGATGAGTTCCGCGCCTGATGAACCTCCAGAAAATATACGGCTTCAATGAGCCTTTCCGTTTTACAGGTTCCTCAACAGGCCGGTGGGCCGTTAGTATCATCAATATCAGTATTCGCAAAACCAGATCAGTAATTCTTTAAACCGGTGTATTTCTGCCGTTATGCTACATAAGTTTGCTGTCGTGCCGTTAGGGCCCAGGCTATTCTGGCCAGCTTGTTTGCCAGAGCACAAGTGACGACAAAGTTGCTTTTCCGGCACAGTAAATCCCTGACCCAATCGGCCAATTTGCCAGACTGGTGTTCCAGTTTTTGTATGAATACCCTGGCACATTGAACCAACAAAGTTCGGATCTTTTTATTACCTCGCTTACTAATTCCCAGCAATGTCGTCCTACCTCCCGTGCTGTACTGCCGAGGTACAAGCCCTGTTGCCGCCGCAAAGTCACGGCTGCTGGCGTACTGCTTCCCGTCGCCAATCTCAGTTGAAATAGTACTCGCTGTCAGTGTTCCGACGCAGGGAATGCTCAGCAAGCGCTGTCCAACCTCATCTTCGTCCAACTTTCGTTTCAACTGGGATTCCAAATCTTTAATCTGCTCAACAAGATAGTGATAATGCTGTTGTAATTTCAGCAATAACTGGCTGAGGTAAAGAGGCAAACTATTATCCTCAAGAATGGTACTCAGTCGGCTAATAACGGCAGCTCCTCGGGGAACGCTAATGCCAAATTCCAGCAGAAAAGCATGCATTTGATTGGTTGTTTTTACCTTATCCTGAACCAGGGATTCACGGACACGATGCAGAGCCCGCATTGCCTGCTGAGATTCCGTTCTGGGCTGCACAAAACGCATAGACGGACGCGATGCAGCTTCACAAATAGCTTCGGCGTCGACAAAGTCGTTTTTATTGCTTTTAACGAACGGGCGGACAAATTGTGGTGATATCAGCTTTGGGGAATGCCCCAACTCTTCCAACTTGCGTGCCATAAAGTGAGAACCGCCACAGGCTTCCATTGCGATGGTTGTAGCGGGGCATGTCGCCAAAAATTCGATCAACTTTGGCCGGGTAAATTTTTTACGGTAAACAGCCTTCCCGCGACGATCCTGGCAATGAATATGGAAAGAGTTTTTACCCAGATCGATACCAATGAGCGCAATGTTTTCCATGATAGTTCTCCGAATGAAAGCCTGTCCTCAGCATAGTACCGGGAAGGAGGGAGTGACCATCTCATTAAATAAAGCACGCTAAGCCCTTACTTACCCAGATGTTTGACTGTTCGTGGCACTTTCACCATGGCAATTGCCCAACCCTTGCAAAATGCCGCACGCCTCTACAGATCGAGAGCCAGAACACTTCTCGCGCAAATCAACCAAGTGCCGTTTTAACTGCAACAGCGCGGACACACGCATTTCCACCTGTTGAATATGGGCCTCCAGCAGCGTGATGACCTCCCCACAGTCCTGCATCGGGTTGTCTCGCAGACCCAGCAATGCGCGAATCTCGCTCAACGTCATGTCGAGCGAACGGCAATGACGGATGAATTGCAAGCGCTCAATGTGCGCCTCACCGTACAACCGAAAGTTGCCACCGCTTCGCGCTGGCTTTGGCAGTAGCCCTTCCTTCTCGTAGTAGCGGATGGTCACGACCTCGCACCCAGAGCGCTTGGCGAGGTCGCCAATTCTGATTTCCATGCATCAATCTCCAATTATCACTTGACTCTATAGTGACTATAGAGATTTTAATGGAGGCTGAATAGAAGATTTTCAGGAGTTACTCATGAGCGAATGCGCTTCAAAGGGGTGTGGCTGCACGACTGAGCCGATCATCCAACCCACGGCACCGGCCCCGCTGGCAACCGGATCGGCTCAAGCGGTGTACCGCATCGAGAACATGGATTGCCCGACCGAAGAGGCGCTGATCCGAAGCAAACTGGCCGGTCTGGCGGGGGTGGCGGGTCTTGAATTCAACCTGATGCAACGTACCTTGACCGTGCGACACGAATTGCCTTCGTTGTCTCCCGTCGAGCAGGCGCTGAAGGCCATCGGCATGCAAGCTGTGCGCATGGATCAGGCGTCGGCCGAGCAGACGACCAAGCTGTCCATTGCCAAGATGGATTGCCCGACCGAAGAGACGTTGATCCGCAACAAGCTCGGCACCGTGGCCGGTGTTGCTGATCTCGATTTCAACCTGATGCAGCGCACGCTGTCGGTACGCCATGCGAACCAGGTTCTGCCAGACGTGCTCGTGGCACTGCAAGCGCTTGGATTCGAGGCGCAGGTCGTGGACACGGCAGAGGTCGCATCTCCATCCGCCGCCCCTGTGACCACGCCGACCAACTGGTGGCCGCTGGGCATCTCCTTGGTCACTGCATCGGCGGCCGAGGCGGTCTACTGGCTCCACAACGGCAATCACTGGTCGGTTGTCGTTCTGGCGCTTGTCGCGGTCTTCACGGGTGGCCTCTCCACCTACAAGAAGGGGTGGATCGCGCTCAAGAACCGTAATCTCAACATGAACGCCCTCATGTCGATTGCGGTCACGGGTGCCATGTTGATCGGCCACTGGCCCGAAGCGGCAATGGTGATGGTACTGTTCGCGCTGGCCGAGGTAATCGAAGCCAAATCGCTGGATCGCGCTCGTAACGCTATCCGTGGCCTGCTCGACCTGACCCCGGAACAGGCCACGGTACAGCAGGCTGACGGCACATGGCGCGAGGTGGGCGCCAAGCAAATCACCATCGGCGCCCGCGTCCGGGTCAAACCAGGTGAGCGCATCGCCCTTGATGGTGAGGTGCTGGAAGGCCGCTCTGCCGTCAACCAAGCCCCGATCACGGGTGAAAGCCTCCCGGTCGAAAAATCCCCCGGTGATTCGGTGTTCGCTGGCACGATCAACGAATCCGGCTCGTTCGAGTACCGCGTCACCGCCTTGGCCAACAACTCCACTTTGGCCCGGATCATTCACGCGGTAGAGGCTGCGCAAGGTAGTAGTGCGCCGACTCAGCGTTTTGTCGATCAGTTCGCCCGCTGGTACACCCCCGTTGTATTCGGCGTTGCCATCGCCGTCGCGTTGTTGCCGCCGCTGTTCATGGGTGCGGCATGGCTCGACTGGATCTACCGTGCATTGGTTCTGCTGGTGGTCGCCTGCCCGTGCGCACTGGTGATCTCTACACCGGTCAGCATCGTCAGCGGCCTGGCCGCCGCCGCCCGCCACGGCATTCTCATCAAAGGTGGCGTCTATCTGGAAGAAGGCCGCAAGCTGCGCTGGCTGGCTCTGGACAAGACCGGCACGATCACGCACGGCAAGCCCGCACAGACCGACTTTGTCACATGGGGCAATGCACTCGCCTCGGACAGCCGCAGCATCGCTGCCAGTCTGGCGGCCCGCTCGGACCATCCTGTATCCAAGGCGGTGGCACAGGCCGCGCAGACGGACGGGGTTGCCTTGCTCGACGTGGCCGAATTCAACGCGCTGCCCGGTCGGGGTGTGCAAGGCCAAATCAACGGTGCGACCTACCATCTGGGCAACCACCGGATGCTCGAAGAGCTGGGGCAGTGCACACCAGAGCTGGAGCAGCGCATCGCTGCGCTGGAAACCGCTGGCAAGACCGTCGTGATGCTGGTGGGCGCAAAAGGGGTACATGGCTTATTCGCCGTTGCGGACACCATCAAGGACAGCAGCAAGAGAGCCATCGCCGAGCTGCATGCTCTGGGCATCAACACCGTGATGTTGACCGGCGATAACCCCCACACGGCACAGGCCATCGCCGCACAAGCCGGCATTGACCGCGCGCAAGGCAACCAACTGCCCGACGACAAACTGCGCGAAGTGGAGCAATTGTCCAGAAACGGCAAGGTTGGCATGGTCGGTGATGGCATCAACGACGCACCGGCCTTGGCGCGTGCGGACATTGGCTTTGCAATGGGAGCGGCGGGCACAGATACCGCTATTGAAACCGCCGACGTGGCCCTGATGGACGATGACCTGCGCAAGATTCCGACCTTCGTGCGCCTGTCGCGTGCGACAGCACAGGTGCTGATGCAAAACATTGTGCTGGCCCTTGGCATCAAGGCGGTATTTTTGGTGCTCACCTTCACGGGTCACGCGACCATGTGGATGGCTGTGTTCGCCGATATGGGTGCCAGCTTGCTTGTTGTCGGCAACGGCTTGAGGTTGTTGCGCCGATGAGCTGGAAACTCTTTCTCTATGACTGGGGTGGCCTGAACATCGCGTTGTTTCAAGCCATCAACACAGGCACGCCCGCCACGCTGAAACCACTGGCATGGTTCTTTGGCCTCGTGGGAAGTTACTGGACAGCGCCGCTGATGCTGTTGGGTCTGTGGTGGTGGTCGAAATCGGCTACAAACCCGGCGCGTGGTACGGCCGTTCGGCATCGCCTTATTGGTTTTAGCGCGGCCTTCTTGCTGGCGTTATTGGTCGCCACCGCCTTGAAGCTATGGTTCGACTTTCCACGCCCGCCTGCCGTCCTTGGCGACCTGGCGCGCGTCATCGGGGACAAAGAGCTTCACTACAGCCTGCCCAGCGGGCATGCCACCTATGCCGCGATGGTGGTCGGTGCGCTCTGGCCTTTGATGGGCCGCCGTGGTCGTCTCAGTTTAATGCTGTACGCCACATTGGTCGGCTGGTCGCGCATCGCGGCCGGAATGCACTTTCCGGCCGATGTGTTGGCGGGGTGGACGCTGGGATGGAGCTGCACGGCACTCGCCGGGTGGTTGCTGCCGTTGGCCGCCCCTGTGTGGCAATCGGCCCGCCGCACATCGGCTTGGGTCTGGTTCACCGTGGCCGCCAGTGCTGTCATGACCGATCAGCTCACGAAGTTCGCCATCATCCGCACGTTTGCCTACGGTGAGCAAGTCGAAATCACCCCGTTTTTCAACCTCGTTCATGTCCTGAATCCGGGTGCGGCATTCAGCTTTTTGGCGAACGCTGGTGGCTGGCAACGTTACTTTTTCATCACGCTGGGTCTGGCTGTTTCTGCTTGGCTGGGGCGCATGCTGTGCCAGCAACGGCCACGTCTCGAAGCGATGGGCTACAGCCTGATCCTCGGCGGTGCGCTGGGCAATGTCGCGGATCGTGTGCTGCGTGGACAGGTTGTTGATTTCCTTGACTTCCATTGGCGACTTGCGCACTGGCCCGCCTTCAACCTCGCTGATGTGGCGATAACTATCGGAGCGCTCTGCCTGTTCTTGACGGTTGTACCGAAAAGCAGTAAAGGCACAGAGGCCGAGGTGTCCGGTTAAGCTATGCCTCAATCTGACGGCTGCGAACCGCCAGGGACAGGCGCAATGTCAGATTCTGTCGCGGCCTTGGCGCGTGCCTGGAAGCGTTCATAGCAATCCAGCCCGCAGAAATGTTCGACGTATTCCGCGCCTTCCGGGGTGAAGGCGGCATCGAGCGGAATTTCTTTGCAGCATACGCAGCAGGTGGTGCAACTGGCAGTGTTCGGGGCGTTTGCGTTCATGGTGGTACTCCTCCAGATTGGTAGCGAAGCTCAAAGCTGCCCACTCTCGGCTGGCTGGGAAGCGGTCATGATCTTCCCTTGAAGGCCCGCAGCAGCCGCGTCACAGACAGGACAAACAAGCCGGTCAGCGTGAGGGCTGCAATACCCCAGTGCTCCCCGATGAACGCGCCGGCCGTCGTGCCGGCTAGCACAATGGCGAGAATCGGCAAATGGCAGGGACAGGTGAGCACGGCCAGCGCGCCCCACAAGTAGCCGGTGATCGGTTTGTGCGTCTCAGACGGCAAGTGCTCTGGGCTGTTCATGGCAGACTCTCCGCGTGCTGTGCCGGTTCGGTTGGCATGGCGGCCAGTTGCATTTCGAGGCTGGCCAGGGCCTCGCGCCGACGCTCGACGAGTTGCCGCAACACGGCAAGCTGCGCAGACGCACCGTCACCGTCCGCAGCATCCAGCGCCCGGCACAGCCGCGCCAGTGCGTCCAGGCCGATACCCGCTTCGAAGGCAGCCCGTACAAAGCGCAGCCGTTGCAACGCGGTGTCATCGAACAAGCCGTAGCCGCCCGTGGTGTACGCGACCGGCCGTAGCAATCCGCGCAGCAGGTAGTCGCGCACGATATGCACGCTCACCCCGGCATCAAGGGCCAGCCGGGACACTGTGTAGGCGCTCATTGAACACCTCCTTTTCCTCATCCGGCGCAGCACGAAAGCTGCTTCACGTCCTTGCTGAAGGTCTGCGCCGCGAGCTTCAGCCCTTCGACCATGGTCAGGTAGGGGAACAATTGGTCGGCCAGTTCCTGCACGGTCATACGGTTGCGAATGGCGAGCACCGCCGTCTGGATCAGTTCACCCGCTTCCGGGGCCACCGCTTGCACGCCGATGAGCCGTCCGCTACCTTCCTCGATGACCAGCTTGATGAAGCCGCGTGTGTCGAAGTTGGCAAGCGCACGCGGCACGTTATCCAGTGTTAGCAGGCGACTGTCGGTCTCGATCCCGTCGTGATGTGCTTCCGCCTCGCTGTAGCCCACGGTGGCGACCTGCGGGTCGGTGAACACCACGGCCGGCATTGCGGTCAGGTCCAGGGCCGCATCGCCGCCAGTCATGTTGATCGCCGCACGAGTGCCGGCCGCTGCCGCCACATAGACGAACTGCGGCTGGTCGGTGCAGTCGCCGGCCGCGTAGATGTTCGGGCTACTGGTGCGCATGCCCTTGTCGATGACGATGGCCCCCTGCGCATTGACGGCTACCCCCGCCGCTTCCAATGCCAGGCTGCGCGTGTTCGGTGTCCGGCCGGTGGCGACCAGCAGCTTGTCGGCGCGCAATTCACCGTGCGTGGTGGTCAGCACGAATTCACCGTCCATATGGGCGACCTGGCTGGCTTGCGTGTGCTCCAGCACCTCGATGCCCTCGGCACGGAAAGCGGCTGTCACCGCCTCGCCGATGGCCGGGTCTTCACGGAAGAACAAGGTATTGCGCGCCAGGGCCGTGACCTTGCTGCCCAGCCGGGCAAAGGCTTGCGCCAGCTCCAGCGCCACCACCGACGAGCCGATTACGGCAAGGCGTTCGGGAATGGTGTCGCTCGCCAGGGCCTCGGTGGAAGTCCAGTAGGGTGACTCTTTCAAGCCCGGAATCGGCGGGACCGCCGGGCTGGCACCCGTGGCGACCAGGCAGCGGTCGAACATCACGACGCGCTCGCCACCCTCGTTCAAACTAACGATAAGGCTCTGGTCGTCCTTGAAACGCGCTTCACCGTGCAGAACGGTGATGGCTGAATTGCCGTCCAGGATGCCTTCGTACTTGGCATGACGGAGTTCTTCGACACGGGCCTGCTGCTGGGCCAGCAGCCGCTCGCGCAAGATCGTCGGCGGTGTGGGTGGCATGCCGCCGTCGAATGGGCTTTCCCGGCGCAGATGGGCGATGTGGGCGGCGCGGATCATGATCTTGGACGGCACACAACCGACGTTGACGCAGGTGCCGCCGATGGTGCCGCGCTCAATCAGCGTGACCTGCGCGCCTTGCTCGACGGCCTTCAGTGCTGCCGCCATCGCGGCTCCACCGCTACCAATGACGACGACCTGCAACGGGCGTTCGTTGCCACTGGGCTTATCAGCGGCCCCTATCCAGCCGCGCATCTTGTCGAGCAGGCCGGCGCGGTTGTCCGTCGGTGGCGCATCGGCAAGCGTTGCCTCGTAGCCCAGTCCGGCCACGGCGGTAGTCAGCGCATCCGATGACGTGCCCGCCTCAATGGCGAGTTGCGCTGTGCCCTTCGGATAGGACACCAGCGCCGATTGCACGCCGGGCACTTTCTCCAAGGCTTCCTTGACGTGAGCCGCGCACGAGTCGCAGGTCATCCCGGTGATTTTCAGGGTGGTCATGTATTTTTCCTTTTCTGTGGTGGCTACGGCTGTTGCCGTCAGCCACGTTGTTCTGGCAATTCACAGCTGTCCGGCCCGCAGCGGCGATGTGCTGGCGAGATGAAATCCCAGACCGACACCCCAACCATCAAGGCCAGGCCGACATAGAGCAGTCCACCGCTCTGCCAGCCGTAAGCCCGCATTAAAAACACCGCTGCCAGCACCAAGATCGGGCCTATCGTGCCGAGCGCCGTGCGTCGCCACTGTCGATGATTGAGCCAAGCGATAGCATTGGCGAGTAACGCGATGCCGGCGAACATCGGCAGCAGGATGCCAATGAATAGCCCCTCGTACTGGCTCAAGAAGCCCAGTCCGATGGCCGCGCCAAAGCTGGCGATGGCAGGAAAACAGGCGGCGCAGCCCATCGCGGAAACGACGCTGCCGAGCGCGCCGGTTTTGCCAGCGATGCGCGTGATGAGTCCCATGTGTCGCTCCCGAGTTCGGTTAACGGATCAGCGTTTGAGGCTGGACGGATAGCCCGCGTCCTCGGTCGCCTTGGTCAACTTCTGGACGTTGGTCTTGGCATCGTCGAAGGTGACGACGGCCTGGCGCTTGTCGAAACTTACGTCGGTCTTGCTCACGCCCTCAACCTTGGAAAGCGCGTGCTTGACAGTGATCGGGCAAGAGGCGCAGGTCATGCCAGGCACGGACAGCGTGACGGTCTGGGTGGCGGCCCACACGGGGGCAACAACGGCAGCGAGGGCGAGGGCGGCAAACAGTTTTTTCATGATGAACTCCTGTGATTAATAGAAAAATGGCATGACGTAGGGAAATCCGAGCGAGACCAGGACCAGCGCGGCCACGATCCAGAAAATGAGCTTGTAAGTAGCTCGCACTTGGGGAATCGCGCAGACCTCACCCGGTTTGCAGGCTTGCGCCGGGCGGTAGATGCGCCGCCAGGCGAAAAACAGCGCGACCAGCGCTGCGCCGATGAAGATCGGGCGATAGGGTTCCAGCACCGTCAGGTTGCCGATCCATGCCCCGCTGAACCCCAAGGCGATCAAAACCAGCGGCCCCAGGCAGCAGGCCGACGCAAGAATGGCGGCCAGCCCACCGGCGAAGAGCGCGCCGCGCCCGTTTTGTGGTTCAGACTTTTGTGGTTCAGACATACGCTTGTCCTTTCAAATTTGGTTTGGATAGCTTAAGCTTACTTCCGTAGTTATGTACGGAGTCAAGCGATATGCAAATTAATTTTGAGAATCTGACCATTGGCGTTTTTGCCAAGGCGGCCGGGGTCAATGTGGAGACCATCCGGTTCTACCAGCGCAAGGGCCTGCTGCCGGAGCCAGACAAGCCCTATGGCAGCATTCGCCGCTATGGCGAGGCGGATGTAACACGAGTGCGGTTCGTGAAATCGGCCCAGCGGCTGGGCTTTAGCCTGGACGAAATCGCCGAGCTACTGCGGCTGGAGGATGGCACCCATTGCGAGGAAGCCAGCGGCCTGGCCGAGCACAAGCTCAAGGATGTGCGCGAGAAGATGGCCGACTTGGCACGCATGGAGGCCGTGCTGTCTGAACTGGTGTGCGCCTGCCATGCGCGGAAAGGGAACGTTTCCTGCCCGCTGATTGCGTCACTGCAAGACGGAACGAAGCTCGCTGCATCGGCGCGGGGGAGTCACGGGGTGACTACGCCTTAGCGTGCTTTATTTTCCGAATTCTGAGACGACCCCTAGATATCCAGGGTGAGCACTGCGAGCGCGTAGTGACGCAACGTAGTGGCGTGGCACAGGGTAAATTTAAAGCTCTGCTCATCGAGAATTTCGCGGGCCGTTGTGCGGTAACCGGTTGGGTTAATGGCGGTGTCCTGGATGCGGCACACATTGAACATGGAACCCGGTACAATCCGTCTAATGGCATCCTGATGACTCCAACAATGCATGCTCTGTTTGATGCCGATCTTATGGGCATAGATCCGGCCACCCTGACCGTTCATTTTAAGCCAGGCATTGAGCTGGGCGAGCTGTTTGAAGGCCGTAAAATCACACCGCTGGTGTACGATCTGGACTTAGAGCGGCTGGCCGTACGCTGGGCAGGATACCAGGGCCTGGCTCATGAACAATGATGGGTTACAGCCGGGATGTGTGAAAACCCGTCAGTGAAACCTGCATGCGCCATACCTTTAAATTTAAACTCAAGAGCCAGGCTCAAGATAAAACCGAAATGAAAAGGTAAAATCCGGTGCACCAGATCTCTTAGGTTTAATACCTGAGCCGGTATACTGGCAGGCGCAGGCATGTGGGTATTATCCAGTCCATACATCTCCACACAGTGTTAACCGCAACATTTAAAGTTCAATAAGGACGGTTTCAATTTTATGTATAAAACAGCATTAGTGATGATTATCGGGATCCTCGGATGCAGTAAAGCATTTGCAGCCACTGAATTACAGCTCCAGCAAAAACGCGTTATGCAGTTCTGTGCCAACGCCAGTCTTCCATTGTTAGTTGCGGGTACAACGTACGCGAATACGTCTGACAACGGGCGACCAGAAAAAGAAAGATTGGCAATCCTGAAAAATTCAGTTGCAAGCTCGACAGCTTATAAAATGGCATCTCCCGGAGTTCAGATTGCCATGATGAGCGTGGTGGAAGATATTGCCGATCCGAAAGAATTAGCTCTACATCAAAAAGAAGTTAGACGTCTTGGGGCTAGTTATCTTTCCGACAGCGGTGTTTCATGGGCTTCAAAAACTGTTTCACCATTTACAGCCTGGTGTAACTTTAACCGTTTAGAAAGTTAAGGCTGGCAAGGCGGTTCCTGTTCAGGAAAGTTACTTTCCGTGCGGGGACCGTAAGATACAGATAAAGCTTAAGGCCTTTGAATTTCTGGAAAGCATTTGAAAATTTCATTGCGCTTGTCTGATATGAAACAGCCCCTGCATTTCTGCAAAGGCTGAAAGAGTGTGTACGGACTTTGGAAGGAGTGATGATATACGCCTGAGCCATCCCATCACCGCAGACAGGGTAATTAACCCTGACTAAAGCTTTCACCTATTCCGTCGCTCGCAAGCGGCTTTCGCACACTAACGAAGGTATGGCCTTTCGTCGGTGTTAAATTTTTCAAACTTTGCTTACTTTGTCAAGGAAGGTGACCGCAGTAGTAGGCACAACTACTTTAATCTGTATGAATAATAAGGTAGAACCGGCCAGTGAATGAATGCTTTCCCTGAAATCAGGCGGACAACCTTCAGGAATATTGATAGCAAGACTGAATCTCTCGCTGCGGCGATAAACATTTCGCCATAACCCTGAACGAGAGTGGTTCATCCATCATATACAGGAGCGTTACATGCGCAAATTTAAGTACATAATCTGTCACCAGTGCGAAGGCCACGGGACCATGGAAAACCCGGCCTTTGAAAATGGATTCACCCAATCAGAAATGGCTGAGTGGGAGCCAGAAATGCGTGAAAAGTATTTTGCCGGAGCATTTGATGTTCGCTGTGACGTTTGTGCCGGTGACGGTAAGCTCAGCGTACCAAACGTAGCGGCTATGTCTTTTTCAGAACGACGGGTTCTGGCAGCACGGCGGCGTGATGAGCGTCTTCAGGCTGCTGATGAACGGCTGTCCCGCCAGGAACGAGCAATGGGGTACTGAGGTGTTACAGCAAAGATGAAAATGACGAAGCCAAAACCGGTAAGCCGGATGAAAAGACCGTTTATTAGTGAGCTTGCAGAGCTGGGTTTATCGGGTGAAATTCTTTCAATTCGAACTGACGGCATGCAGGGGACGCTCATACCCGATCTTACCGCAGGGGTGAGTGAAGCAGGCCGTGTGAAAACCGGCAACTGGGTAATCTCTGACAAGAGAACCTTCGACCATGTCGTTCTGTGTGTTGAAAGACAAGATGAGAACCATGATGTGTACGTAGGTAAATTCATCCAGTTACATGTAGCCGCTAATAAGAGCCTTAAGATCGTCGAAATGGGCGATGTGAAACTGGTGGCCATAACCAGCTCGATTCCTACCACTTTTAATGGTGGGATAAAGAGATACAAAGGGGTTACGTATGTGTCACTTTCCCAAACAGCTCAAACCACTATCGACTTCCCGAAGCGTATCTACAAAGAGGGCCAGGAATGTACTTCTGTCACCAGTCCTGACCAAGGTCCTTTCGCCCGGGATGTTAGGTTGAATTGCTACGGGCGATGTGTTGTCACCGGCGTAAGGTCCCCCTGGCGTACTGAGGCCGCGCACTTAACGCCACGTCATGAAGAAGGCATTCCCGACGTAACGAACGGAATTTTACTTCGCCGTGATATCCATACACTGTTCGACAATGACCATTGCGCCATAAACCCTGACACTATGAAAATTTACTTCAGCCGGGAGGCCCGGGAGTTGGATGATGATCTCCTGAAATGGCATGGGAATGAGATAGAGACGACACGCATGCAGGTTCCGGTTAACATCGAAAACCTTCGGATACGATGGCAAAAATTTAAGGCTAAGGATCGTCAGCGTAAATAAAGCCATAAGCTGAACCACGGCGAGGATTAGTCTTGTTCACTAAATGACAGCGAGAGATTAAATGCAAACCCAAAAAGATATTACAGTTGGCCAGATCTGGGAAGAAGTGGATCCAAGACTGATCCGGAAAGTGCGAGTTGTTGAGGTGGCCTCGTTAGAAGGGCCCAAAGGCATCCTAATCGAAAACGTGGAGTCTGGTCGTAAGAACTGGGCGTCGTCATCCCGCTTTAATGGAAAGCGTGGAGGGTATCGTCTTATTTCCTGAAGGTTTTGCCAATATGGGAAACTGAAGAGGTTGAAACCATCCCGGTGAGGGAGCATATCTGGTAAAGAAGAGTCTTTAAAAAGGTTTTACGCGACCTGGGATAATAAACGGGAAAACGATACCCAAAAAAAGAATACAGCGATGATAACGATAAGGAATGGTAAGGGCTTCAATATTTTGAGAAATGACCTGGCTTCCTTTGCATCTGCATTTCTAATCAAACTGTCCACATAGGGATCACAGCTCTTAGGTTCTGAATTTTTCATATGTTCTGTACCTGAAATTGATTCCGTATGAGAAAAGGCCACCGAAGTGGCCTCTATCAAAACTGGTGGCAAAAGTTAGATCAGGAAATCATCAAGACTTTTACCGGCTGCAATTTGTTCTGCCAGAGCTTTGGGGGTACGGCCCTGTCCAGTCCACGTTTTTGTTTCGCCATTTTCATCAGTAAATGAGTATTTGGCCGGGCGTGGTTCACGGCTTTTCTTGGTAGCCGTAGATTTGGCCTGGAATGAGCCAAGCAGCTCTTCCGGGTTGATACCATCTTCTTCCATTAACTTACGCAGGGCGTCAAGTTTCTCCTGACGAGCTTGCAGTTCGGCAGCTTTGGATGATTCTTCCTGACGACGCTCATCAACAATGACATTAAGCTTTTCGAGGATTTCCTCAAGTACTTCTAAAGGCAGCTCGCGGCCCTGGGCGCGAAGAGTACGAATATTGTTTAACGATTTGAGTGCTTCAGACATACGACCTCACTTTCTAATTCTTTGATAAGGATTTACTTAATCATAATACACTCTATAAGGAAAAAGATGCCAGCTTTATGTCTTCAGGTACAAAGATATCTTGCTAAGAATACTCCTTATCTTCCTTGTGCAGACTGTTTCGTGCTTTCGATGTTGTTCATGAGTCTTAAAATCTGCTCACTGTTTAGGGTACTCATGCTGTAAATCATCAAGAAGGAAGCGCAGAACAACATAAGCAATCGGAAAAGGAAACCATGCCAGTGACAGGCCATATATGGCGGAGATAAACATAGGGTAATTTAACTCACTTACAAAATTCGCTTCATTGTATTGTTGAATCGAAATGGCAGAAGCAAAAATTATAATTAAAGTAAGAAAAATCCACTCTAGCCATCTCTTTTTATAACAAGCATAAGCGAAAGCTGTAGGGTAAAAAATAAAGCAAAAAATTCCAGCTGCAATTACGTTCATAAAAGTAACTTTCCTGATAGCGCAGTTATTTTTCGAATGCAGCATCATGAACAACTGCCATAACATTGATGATTGGCTTTCTTTTTCTGAAGAACCTTCCGCGCGGCAAAGTTTCTCCCGCTTTGAGACGATAAAGCCAGAAAACATAAGCCGGAGGAACATTGCTGTCAAAAATATCTGAACAAGTTTGAACTGTGATGCCTACTGTATTGTCTTTCCTCATCTCTTTAAAAGTGCCTTGCAATGCAGCGGATAACGTCATTTTTAAGAAACCTTTTTCTGTTTGAACGGATAGACTTGACTTAGCTGGCTTGACTGTAATGTTTGCCACTAAAGATCCCTCGTTCTGAGGATGCAGGCACTACAAAGTTACCGTCAGGTCTAATCATACGAGTTTGGATGAAATTTTTGCCGGATTTGGTTTTTCAACCTGGTGCTCGATCTTCCATTCTTCTTTGACGGGACCGGATGACAAATGAAGGCTTTGTTGAATAAATCGAACTTTTGCTGAGTTGAAGGATCAGATCACGTATCTTCCCGACAACGCAGACCGTTCCGTGGCAAAGCAAAAGTTCAAAATCACCAACTGGCCCACCTACAATAAAGCCCTCATCAACCGTGGCTCCATAACTTTCTGGCTGGATGATGAAGCTATTCAGGCCTGGTATGAGTCAGCAACACCTTCTTCACGAGGCAGACCTCAGCGCTATTCTGACCTTGCCATCACGACTGTGCTGGTCATTAAACGCGTGTTCAGGCTGACCCTGCGCGCTGCGCAGGGCTTTATTGATTCCATTTTTTCTCTGATGAACGTTCCGCTACGCTGCCCGGATTACAGCTGTGTCAGCAGGCGGGCAAAGTCGGTTAATGTCAGTTTCAAAACGCCCACCCGGGGTGAAATCGCGCATCTGGTGATTGATTCCACCGGGCTGAAGGTCTTCGGTGAAGGCGAGTGGAAAGTCAAAAAGCATGGCCAGGAACGCCGCCGTATCTGGCGTAAGCTGCATCTCGCCGTTGACAGTAAAACACATGAAATCATCTGTGCAGACCTGTCGCTGAACAATGTGACGGACTCAGAAGCCTTCCCGGGTCTTATCCGGCAGACTCACAGAAAAATCAGGGCAGCATCGGCAGACGGCGCTTACGACACCCGGCTCTGTCACGATGAACTGCGGCGTAAGAAAATCAGCGCGCTTATCCCGCCCCGAAAAGGCGCGGGTTACTGGCCCGGTGAATATGCAGACCGTAACCGTGCAGTGGCTAATCAGCGAATGACCGGGAGTAATGCGCGGTGGAAATGGACAACAGATTACAACCGTCGCTCGATAGCGGAAACGGCGATGTACCGGGTAAAACAGCTGTTCGGGGGTTCACTGACGCTGCGTGACTACGATGGTCAGGTTGCGGAGGCTATGGCCCTGGTACGAGCGCTGAACAAAATGACGAAAGCAGGTATGCCTGAAAGCGTGCGTATTGCCTGAAAACACAACCCGCTACGGGGGAGACTTACCCGAAATCTGATTTATTCAACAAAGCCACAAATGAACTAGAACCGGTACTTTTTTACGTGTTCTATCCAGAACAATACAATTTGATTTATCCGTATCAACGCTTCCCTGAAGAGTATTCAAAGAGCAATTATCATATCCCTCAACCGGAACTGCATTACCTTGGATATCAATTTTGAATCCTCCAGCTATTACAATTTCGGGTGCATTATCATTTAAAGTCTCGTCATAGGCAGCATCAACTACATCGCAAGCAGTAAGAGTAAGTGACGATGCCACAGCAAGACACAATAAAGAAAATCTGTTTTTGAGCATATTTGAGACCTTTTATAAAAATAAAATAACAGGAGAATTGTATCATTAACAGTCTAGTTCTAACGACTACCACTTTTAAGTATGTATTGAGCCAGTTTTATATTCAGGCACACCATATTGCACTCTAGCTCTTTCATCATCCTAGAAGAACTCTTAATTAAGTATTCTTCAAGTGGGCCAGCATATGCCCCTGATGTCACGATCGTTAGTTGCGTAAGAGGATGAGTCAAACTCTCAATGCCCTTCAGGATGTCATTCTGGACAGCAGCAATATAAACAGGCGAAGCCGCAATCAAATATTCATCATTCGGACTGGACTGCATTAACTGGCTTATAGTTGCGCAACGGTTATGCTTTCCTAGTGATTTTGTGATGGCTTTCCACCAGAGATCATGCCTGAATGGTACTTGATGAAATGTCGCCTCGTAAGAGGGCACCCGATCTCGACTATTTAAAAACCCCATCCCGGCAGAGATTATCCACAACTCCAGATTTCTGGTTGAGTTTAAAATTTCCTTTGCCGTAGACCAGTGATTACCTGAATACAAGGACAATGCCGGTACCGCCTGATTACTTCTGGCGTCGTCTACAATGTTACTCCAGGCATATGCTGCGTCGTCCGGGGTTTGTTTTGGATCTATGTCCAATGTCGGCCAGACGTGGCCCTGATGATTCTTGCCCTTTGTACAGGAAGTGATTAAGTGTACTGAGCGTTCAGAGAACATTATCTTCCTTACATACCCATAGAACAGCTTTCTAAGAACGGTGGGCTCGCCTGAAAATTACAAATCAGCCCCTTTCACGGCATCATTTTGATTCTTCGCGTCTGCCCCCAGTAAGATGACCGGTTTTCTGCATGACAGTGTTATTCCTAACAAACGCAACACAAAACCACGCCAGCCAGAGCAAATTTTTTCATTTGCTGCGTAAAGCCTATTGTTTTCTCTTTTAAGCTTCGCCCACTCGTTACAGAGGGTAACATCATCAAGCGCTGTTATATGCTTCGCCTCACCTTCGACGATAACGGTATGGATACCGTATGCTGTAAATCTCATACTATTTTCCAGAACCCAGTTGCGGTATTCGTTGAGTCCACCTTCGGAACCGGTAGCTCTGCGCCACATTTCAATTTGCTTGTGTGATGGGTCAAGTGTACTTGTCATTGAAGCCTCGTCTCAGCGATAACGCTTGAAATAGCCCGCTTTGGTCAAAATGAAATTAGCCATCTGACTGGCGATTTGATTGTATCTTACTCATAGTGCCCAACCTATAGGTTAAAAAGGGGCATTTTCGCTTTATAGCGTGTTCAACATCATCAATCATCCCAAGAAAGGCTGGCTTATTAGGGGTCTGACGCTCAGTGGAACGAAAACTCACGTTAAGGGATTTTGGTCATGAGATTATCAAAAAGGATCTTCACCTAGATCCTTTTAAATTAAAAATGAAGTTTTAAATCAATCTAAAGTATATATGAGTAAACTTGGTCTGACAGTTACCAATGCTTAATCAGTGAGGCACCTATCTCAGCGATCTGTCTATTTCGTTCATCCATAGTTGCCTGACTCCCCGTCGTGTAGATAACTACGATACGGGAGGGCTTACCATCTGGCCCCAGTGCTGCAATGATACCGCGAGACCCACGCTCACCGGCTCCAGATTTATCAGCAATAAACCAGCCAGCCGGAAGGGCCGAGCGCAGAAGTGGTCCTGCAACTTTATCCGCCTCCATCCAGTCTATTAATTGTTGCCGGGAAGCTAGAGTAAGTAGTTCGCCAGTTAATAGTTTGCGCAACGTTGTTGCCATTGCTGCAGGCATCGTGGTGTCACGCTCGTCGTTTGGTATGGCTTCATTCAGCTCCGGTTCCCAACGATCAAGGCGAGTTACATGATCCCCCATGTTGTGCAAAAAAGCGGTTAGCTCCTTCGGTCCTCCGATCGTTGTCAGAAGTAAGTTGGCAGCAGTGTTATCACTCATGGTTATGGCAGCACTGCATAATTCTCTTACTGTCATGCCATCCGTAAGATGCTTTTCTGTGACTGGTGAGTACTCAACCAAGTCATTCTGAGAATAGTGTATGCGGCGACCGAGTTGCTCTTGCCCGGCGTCAACACGGGATAATACCGCACCACATAGCAGAACTTTAAAAGTGCTCATCATTGGAAAACGTTCTTCGGGGCGAAAACTCTCAAGGATCTTACCGCTGTTGAGATCCAGTTCGATGTAACCCACTCGTGCACCCAACTGATCTTCAGCATCTTTTACTTTCACCAGCGTTTCTGGGTGAGCAAAAACAGGAAGGCAAAATGCCGCAAAAAAGGGAATAAGGGCGACACGAAAATGTTGAATACTCATACTCTTCCTTTTTCAATATTATTGAAGCATTTACCAGGGTTATTGTCTCATGAGCGGATACATATTTGAATGTATTTAGAAAAATAAACAAATAGGGGTTCCGCGCACATTTCCCCGAAAAGTGCCACCTGACGTCTAAGAAACCATTATTATCATGACATTAACCTATAAAAATAGGCGTATCACGAGGCCCTTTCGTCTTCAAGAATTTTATAAACCGTGGAGCGGGCAATACTGAGCTGATGAGCAATTTCCGTTGCACCAGTGCCCTTCTGATGAAGCGTCAGCACGACGTTCCTGTCCACGGTACGCCTGCGGCCAAATTTGATTCCTTTCAGCTTTGCTTCCTGTCGGCCCTCATTCGTGCGTTCTAGGATCCTCCGGCGTTCAGCCTGTGCCACAGCCGACAGGATGGTGACCACCATTTGCCCCATATCACCGTCGGTACTGATCCCGTCATCAATGAACCGGACTGCCACGCCCTGAGCGTCAAATTCCTTTATCAGTTGGATCATATCGGCAGTGTCGCGGCCAAGACGGTCGAGCTTCTTAACCAGAATGACATCACCTTCCTCCACCTTCATCCTCAGCAAATCCAGCCCTTCCCGGTCTGTTGAACTGCCGGATGCCTTATCGGTAAATATACGGTTTGCTTTCACACCTGCGTCTTTGAGTGCTCTGACCTGAAGATCAAGAGACTGCTGACTGGTTGAGACCCGAGCGTAACCAAAAAGTCGCATAAAAATGTACCTTAAATCGAATATCGGACAACTCATGTCTATTATTACAAATTTACGATTTAATAGACATATTAATGTAACAGTTTTACGATGTCCGATAATTTATAACATTTCGTACGGTTGGAAAAATGTTACTAAATGCCCGTCAGGCAGGGAGGCCGATATGCCCGTTGACTTTCTGACCACTGAGCAGACTGAAAGCTATGGCAGATTCACCGGTGAACCGGATGAGCTTCAGCTGGCACGATATTTTCACCTTGATGAAGCAGACAAGGAATTTATCGGAAAAAGCAGAGGTGATCACAACCGTCTGGGCATTGCCCTGCAAATTGGATGTGTCCGTTTTCTGGGCACCTTCCTCACCGATATGAATCATATTCCTTCCGGCGTCCGGCATTTTACCGCCAGACAGCTCGGGATTCGTGATATCACCGTTCTTGCAGAATACGGTCAGAGGGAAAATACCCGCCGTGAGCATGCAGCGCTGATACGTCAGCACTATCAGTATCGTGAATTTGCCTGGCCCTGGACATTTCGCCTTACCCGTCTTTTATATACCCGGAGCTGGATAAGCAATGAACGTCCTGGCCTGCTTTTCGATCTGGCGACAGGGTGGCTTATGCAACATCGTATTATTCTCCCCGGAGCCACTACGCTGACCCGGTTGATTTCAGAGGTAAGGGAAAAGGCGACGTTGCGCCTGTGGAACAAACTGGCACTGATACCGTCAGCCGAACAGCGTTCACAGCTGGAGATGCTGCTGGGGCCAACTGATTGCAGCCGCCTGTCTTTACTGGAATCACTGAAAAAGGGCCCTGTGACCATCAGTGGTCCGGCGTTTAATGAAGCAATTGAACGCTGGAAAACTCTGAACGATTTTGGCCTGCATGCTGAAAACCTGAGTACACTCCCGGCTGTGCGCCTGAAAAATCTCGCACGTTATGCTGGTATGACTTCGGTGTTCAATATTGCCAGGATGTCACCGCAGAAAAGGATGGCGGTTCTGGTTGCCTTTGTCCTTGCATGGGAAACGCTGGCGCTGGATGATGCATTGGACGTTCTGGACGCCATGCTGGCCGTTATCATCCGTGACGCCAGAAAGATTGGGCAGAAAAAACGGCTCCGCTCGCTGAAGGATCTGGATAAATCTGCATTGGCGCTCGCCAGCGCATGTTCGTACCTGCTGAAAGAAGAAACACCGGACGAATCGATTCGTGCTGAGGTGTTCAGCTACATCCCAAGGCAAAAGCTGGCTGAAATCATCACGCTTGTCCGTGAAATTGCCCGGCCCTCAGACGATAATTTTCATGAAGAAATGGTGGAGCAGTACGGGCGCGTTCGTCGTTTCCTGCCCCATCTGCTGAATACCGTTAAATTTTCATCCGCACCTGCCGGGGTTACCACTCTGAATGCCTGTGACTACCTCAGCCGGGAGTTCAGCTCACGGCGGCAGTTTTTTGACGACGCACCAACGGAAATTATCAGTCGGTCATGGAAACGGCTGGTGATTAACAAGGAAAAACATATCACCCGCAGGGGATACACGCTCTGCTTTCTCAGTAAACTGCAGGATAGTCTGAGGCGGAGGGATGTCTACGTTACCGGCAGTAACCGGTGGGGAGATCCTCGTGCAAGATTACTACAGGGTGCTGACTGGCAGGCAAACCGGATTAAGGTTTATCGTTCTTTGGGGCACCCGACAGACCCGCAGGAAGCAATAAAATCTCTGGGTCATCAGCTTGATAGTCGTTACAGACAGGTTGCTGCACGTCTTTGCGAAAATGAGGCTGTCGAACTCGATGTTTCTGGCCCGAAGCCCCGGTTGACAATTTCTCCCCTCGCCAGTCTTGATGAGCCGGACAGTCTGAAACGACTGAGCAAAATGATCAGTGATCTACTCCCTCCGGTGGATTTAACGGAGTTGCTGCTCGAAATTAACGCCCATACCGGATTTGCTGATGAGTTTTTCCATGCTAGTGAAGCCAGTGCCAGAGTTGATGATCTGCCCGTCAGCATCAGCGCCGTGCTGATGGCTGAAGCCTGCAATATCGGTCTGGAACCACTGATCAGATCAAATGTTCCTGCACTGACCCGACACCGGCTGAACTGGACAAAAGCGAACTATCTGCGGGCTGAAACTATCACCAGCGCTAATGCCAGACTGGTTGATTTTCAGGCAACGCTGCCACTGGCACAGATATGGGGTGGAGGAGAAGTGGCATCTGCAGATGGAATGCGCTTTGTTACGCCAGTCAGAACAATCAATGCCGGACCGAACCGCAAATACTTTGGTAATAACAGAGGGATCACCTGGTACAACTTTGTGTCCGATCAGTATTCCGGCTTTCATGGCATCGTTATACCGGGGACGCTGAGGGACTCTATCTTTGTGCTGGAAGGTCTTCTGGAACAGGAGACCGGGCTGAATCCAACCGAAATTATGACCGATACAGCAGGTGCCAGCGAACTTGTCTTTGGCCTTTTCTGGCTGCTGGGATACCAGTTTTCTCCACGCCTGGCTGATGCCGGTGCTTCGGTTTTCTGGCGAATGGACCATGATGCCGACTATGGCGTGCTGAATGATATTGCCAGAGGGCAATCAGATCCCCGAAAAATAGTCCTTCAGTGGGACGAAATGATCCGGACCGCTGGCTCCCTGAAGCTGGGCAAAGTACAGGTTTCAGTGCTGGTCCGTTCATTGCTGAAAAGTGAACGTCCTTCCGGACTGACTCAGGCAATCATTGAAGTGGGGCGCATCAACAAAACGCTGTATCTGCTTAATTATATTGATGATGAAGATTACCGCCGGCGCATTCTGACCCAGCTTAATCGGGGAGAAAGTCGCCATGCCGTTGCCAGAGCCATCTGTCACGGTCAAAAAGGTGAGATAAGAAAACGATATACCGACGGTCAGGAAGATCAACTGGGCACACTGGGGCTGGTCACTAACGCCGTCGTGTTATGGAACACTATTTATATGCAGGCAGCCCTGGATCATCTCCGGGCGCAGGGTGAAACACTGAATGATGAAGATATCGCACGCCTCTCCCCGCTTTGCCACGGACATATCAATATGCTCGGCCATTATTCCTTCACGCTGGCAGAACTGGTGACCAAAGGACATCTGAGACCATTAAAAGAGGCGTCAGAGGCAGAAAACGTTGCTTAACGTGAGTTTTCGTTCCACTGAGCGTCAGACCCCTATTAAGCCGGTCCATCATTTTCTGTATATCTCTCATCAATTTTTATATCCGGCCTGAAGTGCACCGTTCAAGCACACCGATCAGGCAGTTAGTCACTAGTTAACTCTTTACTAGAGACTAAATTCCATTGATTTACGTGACAACGTCACGTCATTAAGGTTTGCAAATGCCTAATTTTCATACTATGGGATTTAATTAGGAGTAAATCCCACAGGTTTACATAAAGCTGACATTTAAAAGTGTTAAAAATCAATCAGATAGAAAGAAAAGGCTCTCCGGAAGAACTCTTCTCATTATTTCGCCGCCCGGGGTTATTGCTGACAGATCTGAAAGTGCTAATATGTTAGTCATTAGTAATTAGTAAAGCCTTTACTAAACGCGTTTCTACGTAAATTCTATTGGTTTTAGAGGGTCCTACTGTCCGAAGACAATAAAGTTGTACACAAAGCACTAAAGTTGTAACCATTCTCAAAAAACGACGCTAATGTTGTATGCTTACTGAATGTGTGGTTATAGGGTTGGAGACTATAAAATGCACATATAGGTACGTATCAATGTCGTTTTTTGGGTACGATCATGGGTAGGGGTAGGCGTCTCAAATCCTATTTGGATTATGAAAATGCGCTAGGTGACGGCATAGGAGTGGGCTATGGCCAAAGTTATCAGCCCTGGCTTAGAGCTCAGGACGTTAAATCCCGTGGAAACCGTTCGATAGTCTTTGGCCTTAAGACGTTTCGAAACCATCATCATGGGGTTTGAGGGCCAATGATGTAAAAAACCACGCTAAGGAGATAATTCATTGTTTAAATTGAGATTTAACGGCCTCAATTCCCCCTTCATAATATCCTCCGGTAGTGTGAACGTATAATGTCCCAGCATGTTGATATGACCGTGCATCAGAGGCGAAAGCCGCGCGATATGTTCATCCTCTGGCCCTTCCCCGATGCTGCGCAGGTGCGACAAGGCTTCCTGCATATAAAGCGTATTCCACAGCACCACTGCGTTTGTCACCAGACCCAGCGCACCCAACTGATCTTCCTGCCCCTCGCGGTAACGTTTTCTGATCTCGCCACGCTGACCGTAGCAGATGGCTCTTGCAACGGCATGGCGGCCTTCACCCCGGTTCAACTGTGTTAGGATCCGGCGACGATAGTCCTCATCATCAATATAGTTGAGAAGATACAGTGTCTTGTTAACTCTTCCGACCTCCATTATTGCCTGAGCAAGCCCTGACGGTCGGGTACTTCTCAATAGCGATCGAATGAGTTCTGACGCATGAATAGTGCCCAGCTTCAGCGAACCGGCAACCCGCATCATCTCATCCCAGTGGCTTTCGATTTTAGAAAGGTCAACACAACCCCGCGCCAGTTTGTCCAACGCCCCGTAATTCGCTGCTTTGTCGGCCCGCCAGAACACAGCCTCACCCGCATCCGCCAGACGAGGTGAAAATTGGTATCCCAGTAGCCAGAACAGGCCAAAGATAATGTCACTGGTACCTGCTGTGTCCGTCATGATTTCAACCGGGTTTAGTCCCGTTTGTTGCTCAAGTAGCCCTTCCAGCACAAAGATGGAATCCCGCAGTGTTCCAGGAATCACTATGCCATGAAAACCCGAATATTGGTCAGAGACAAAGTTGTACCAGGTGATGCCGCGCCCTGAACCAAAGTATTTTCTGTTGGGGCCAGAATTCACCGTTTTCACTGGCGTGACAAAACGCATACCATCAGCGGAGGCTACCTCCCCGCCCCCCAGTATCCTGCCAACGCTAACGAGGACTGAAAATCAACCAGCCGCGCATTGGCGCTAACCAGCGTTTCTGCTCGGATGTAGTTCTGTTTCACCCAGCTCAGACGATGGCGAGTCAGTGCAGGGATATTGTGCTTGATCAGCGGCTCATGTCCGATATTGCAGGCCTCAGCCAGCATCACCGCACACAGGCTTATATGCAGATCCTGCGCACGGGCACCTGACTCGCTGACATGGCTGAATTCACGGGTGAAGCCAGTTCTGGCGTCAATCTCGAGCAACAGTTCTGTCAGGTCAACGGGTGGAAGCAATTGTCTGACTCGGCTGCTCAGTTGTATCAGCGCCGGTGGTTCATCCAATTTATCCAGGCTGCTGATGGTCAGCGAAGGATGTTTACCTTCATTGCAGATGTCCACGGCGGTATTGCGATCAAAACGTGATGCCACCGTTTTCCAGGTTTCATCTAACTGAGCGGCCAATTGCTCCGATGCTTTACTGCCATTAGTGGGGTGACCCAATGCCCGGCAGACTGGAACCCGCTGCGCCTGCCATTCCTCCCCCTGAAGAAGTTTTTGGCGCGGATCACCCCAACGATCGCTGTTTTCCAACCAGATGTCACGACGGCGTAGCGCATCCTGAAGTCGCTCCAGCAGACACAACGAGTAACCTGCTCGCTGTATCCGACCGTCAGCATCGTACACCAGGCGTTTCCAAGGGCCTGAAATGATATGTTCAGGTGCATCGTCCAGGATCCGTTTTTTCGAGCCGTTTAGCTCTGCCAGGTAATGGATGGCAGCCAAGGTATGTTCACCGTCTGGGGCCGCACGGAAGTGCAGATCGCGCAGTAGTGCGGGCAAAAAACGCCTTACCCGTCCGTATTGCTCCACCATTTCATCCTGAAAGTTTGTATCCTGGGGGCGGGCCAGTTCATTCACTTTTTCCACGGACTCTGCCAGTCTGGCGACAGACACACTGCTGAATATGGTCTTTCGCAGCAAATCATCGGCGGTATCTTCATCAAGTAAAAGTGCGCATGCCCGCGCCAGCAGCAACGCCGCGCGGTCAAGATCCTTGAGCGTCCTAAGTCGCTTTTTCTGCCCGGTTTTCTTCGCCTCCCGGGTAATATTGAGGATCAGCATATCCAGCACGTCAACGGCCTCGTCCAGCGCCGAGATTTCTTGCGCTTTCACGAATGCGGTAAGGATCGCCAGCCGCCGTTCTTCTGGCATTCTGCTGATATATTTCACCGATGCCATTCCGGCATAGCGTGCCAGATTGCGGAGCTGTATGGCGGGCAGCCCAGTGAAATTCAGACAGGAAAACTCCAGGCTGCGCAGGCGAGTGTAACGTTCAAGTGCTTCAGTGAACGCGGGGCCGCTGATAGTGACAGGGCCTCTTTTTAGGTGCTCCATCACTGAGAGTCGCTGTCCTTCGGGGATTTCAAGTAACCCAGCCAGTTGTGCGGTCTGCCAACGGTTTGGCAGCGCGGCCAATTTTCGCCACAAGCGGCGGGTCGCACGCTCACGGATTTCACCAATGACTCTCGTCAGGGTGGATGCGGCTGGCAACAACACTTTATTTTGAAGCAACCACGCGGTGGCAAAATCGAACATCAGTCCGGGGCGTTCATTACTGAGCCATGCACGGGTATACAGCAATCGCTTCAGTCTGAACGACCACGGGAAATCACCGAAATCATGATAGCTATAGTGCTGCCTGATAAGCCCGTGGTGCTCCCAACGTGTGTTTTCCCTTTGAGCATAGCGGGAAATGATCTCTGGATAGCGGATGTTAAGTTGCCTTGCGACATAAAACTGGACACCGGGCGGTATTTGCATGAGATCGGACAAGAAGGTTCCCAGAAAGCGGGCAGTTGTGAGTTGAAGGGCAATTCCCAACCGGTTATGCCTGCCCCTACGCAGGTTGATGAAAGTAAGGTCTCGCTCATCAAGATGAAAATACCGTGCCAGCTGGATCTCGTTTGGCTCTGCGGCATAACGCCCGTAGTTCTGTGTCTGTTTGTCGGTCAGAAAATCAGCAGCCATCACGCATCCTTTCGTAAACGGGTGTTCTGTTCTCTTTTTAACCGTCTCAAATGTTATGAGTTTTGATACCACCCAAAACGGTACTGAATGTCAGTATCAAAAATCGTGATTTATGCATTATGATACTACACAGTATGGCACTGTTGCAAAGTTAGCGATGAGGCAGCCTTTTGTCTTATTCAAAGGCCTTACATTTCAAAAACTCTGCTTACCAGGCGCATTTCGCCCAGGGGATCACCATAATAAAATGCTGAGGCCTGGCCTTTGCGTAGTGCACGCATCACCTCAATACCTTTGATGGTGGCGTAAGCCGTCTTCATGGATTTAAATCCCAGCGTGGCGCCGATTATCCGTTTCAGTTTGCCATGATCGCATTCAATCACGTTGTTCCGGTACTTAATCTGTCGGTGTTCAACGTCAGACGGGCACCGGCCTTCGCGTTTGAGCAGAGCAAGCGCGCGACCATAGGCGGGCGCTTTATCCGTGTTGATGAATCGCGGGATCTGCCACTTCTTCACGTTGTTGAGGATTTTACCCAGAAACCGGTATGCAGCTTTGCTGTTACGACGGGAGGAGAGATAAAAATCGACAGTGCGGCCCCGGCTGTCGACGGCCCGGTACAGATACGCCCAGCGGCCATTGACCTTCACGTAGGTTTCATCCATGTGCCACGGGCAAAGATCGGAAGGGTTACGCCAGTACCAGCGCAGCCGTTTTTCCATTTCAGGCGCATAACGCTGAACCCAGCGGTAAATCGTGGAGTGATCGACATTCACTCCGCGTTCAGCCAGCATCTCCTGCAGCTCACGGTAACTGATGCCGTATTTGCAGTACCAGCGTACGGCCCACAGAATGATGTCACGCTGAAAATGCCGGCCTTTGAATGGGTTCATGTGCAGCTCCATCAGCAAAAGGGGATGATAAGTTTATCACCACCGACTATTTGCAACAGTGCCCTGTTTAGAGTACTATATGCGCCTGCAACAGTGGGCCACCGAAAATATTAAAAAACTGCTTTATCTCGCGGGGGATGACGCGGTGATTAATTACGGGAAAATGCGGCTGGAATTTTTGCAGAAAGCACTGGCGCAGGATACCTCCGGTGACTTCTGCTTTCGTGTGCTGCATCCGGAAGTGTCTGGCCCGCCGGATATGAAAAAGGCTTCCGCCGGGTACCGTGACTTTATTATCGGTAACAGAGCGTTGCTGGATCTGGTGAATTCAGCCGGTGAAGGGGCTCCGGTTGCGCATTATTCCGCTGATGAAATTCAGTCATTATTTTCGGCACAAATACAGGGGTCGGTGGATAAATACGGCGATAGTTTCCTGACGGATGATCCGTATGTGCTGGCGGAAGACAAGCTGCAAACCTGTCAGATGGAAATTGATTTAATGGCGGATGTGCTGAGAGCACCGCCCCGTGAATCCGCAGAACTGATCCGCTATGTATTTGCGGATGAGTGGCCGGAATAAATAAAACCGGGCTTAATACAGATTAAGCCCGTATCGGGTATTATTACTGAATACCAGACAGCTTACGGAGGACGGAATGTTACCCATTGAGACAACCAGACTGCCTTCTGATTATTAATATTTTTCACTATTAATCAGAAGGAATAACCATGAATTTTACCCGGATTGACCTGAATACCTGGAATCGCAGGGAACATTTTGCCCTTTATCGTCAGCAGATTAAATGCGGATTCAGCCTGACCACCAAACTCGATATTACCGCTTTGCGTACTGCACTGGCGAAAACCGGTTATAAGTTTTATCCGCTGATGATTTACCTGATCTCCCGGGCTGTTAATCAGTTTCCGGAGTTCCGGATGGCAATGAAAGATAATGAACTGATTTACTGGGAACAGTCAGACCCGGTCTTTACTGTCTTTCATAAAGAAACCGAAACATTCTCCGCACTGTCCTGCCGTTATTTTCCGGATCTCAGTGAGTTTATGGCGGGTTATAACGCGGTAACAGCAGAATATCAGCATGATACCAGGTTGTTTCCGCAGGGAAATTTACCGGAGAATCACCTGAATATATCATCGTTACCCTGGGTGAGTTTTGACGGATTTAATCTGAATATCACCGGAAATGATGATTATTTTTCCCCGGTTTTTACAATGGCAAAGTTTCAGCAGGAAGGTGACCGCGTACTATTACCTGTTTCTGTACAGGTTCATCATGCAGTCTGTGATGGTTTTCATGCAGCAAGGTTTATCAATACACTTCAGCTGATGTGTGATAACATACTGAAATAAATTAATTAATTCTGTATTTAAGCCACCGTATCCGGCAGGATTGGTGGCTTTTTTTTATATTTTAACCGTAATCTGTAATTTCGTTTCAGAAGGCACTGTTGCAAAGTTAGCGATGAGGCAGCCTTTTGTCTTATTCAAAGGCCTTACATTTCAAAAACTCTGCTTACCAGGCGCATTTCGCCCAGGGGATCACCATAATAAAATGCTGAGGCCTGGCCTTTGCGTAGTGCACGCATCACCTCAATACCTTTGATGGTGGCGTAAGCCGTCTTCATGGATTTAAATCCCAGCGTGGCGCCGATTATCCGTTTCAGTTTGCCATGATCGCATTCAATCACGTTGTTCCGGTACTTAATCTGTCGGTGTTCAACGTCAGACGGGCACCGGCCTTCGCGTTTGAGCAGAGCAAGCGCGCGACCATAGGCGGGCGCTTTATCCGTGTTGATGAATCGCGGGATCTGCCACTTCTTCACGTTGTTGAGGATTTTACCCAGAAACCGGTATGCAGCTTTGCTGTTACGACGGGAGGAGAGATAAAAATCGACAGTGCGGCCCCGGCTGTCGACGGCCCGGTACAGATACGCCCAGCGGCCATTGACCTTCACGTAGGTTTCATCCATGTGCCACGGGCAAAGATCGGAAGGGTTACGCCAGTACCAGCGCAGCCGTTTTTCCATTTCAGGCGCATAACGCTGAACCCAGCGGTAAATCGTGGAGTGATCGACATTCACTCCGCGTTCAGCCAGCATCTCCTGCAGCTCACGGTAACTGATGCCGTATTTGCAGTACCAGCGTACGGCCCACAGAATGATGTCACGCTGAAAATGCCGGCCTTTGAATGGGTTCATGTGCAGCTCCATCAGCAAAAGGGGATGATAAGTTTATCACCACCGACTATTTGCAACAGTGCCGCAACAGCCATCACCAACACAACATCTTGTGCGCCGGCAGCTGATCGCGGCCACCATATCTAGTGTTTCAATTTTGGATTGCGCAATCCAAAATAGGCGTAAAAATAACGATGGTTTTCTTTACATGATTGGATTTGCTGGCCACTGTCATTTTCAGAAGACGACTGCACCAGACAACGCGGTTTGAAGGCTGTTGTGCAGTCGTCTATTGAACGAACAGTATCAGGAGTCCGCTGCACGAATGATGACCTCAAGCCGGTTCTGGTCGCGCTGGCGACCGATCAGCCCCTGGATGTGCGATACCGCGACCACGATCTTTCCGGCGATTGGGCGGGCTACCGCGAATGCTACATCAAGCCCGACCTGCTGCTGATCTACCGCAAGTCCGACGCCGACACCCTGCGACTGGCGCGGCTTGGCTCCCATAGCGAGCTGTTCGGCTGATGCCAGTCGCCTTGTCCGCCAAACGATCATTAGGCGGCCAAACCGGACGCCTGTCCGAAAACATCTTGCGCAACGGGATGACGGACAATAAGATAGGCGGACGGTATAACGGACAAATGGGCGGAAATGGCACTCATCGGCTATGCGCGGGTATCGACGGCGGAACAGGACACCGCCTTGCAGACGGATGCGCTGCGCAATGCAGGCTGCGAACGGGTTTTCGAGGACACGGCATCCGGGGCCAAGGCAGACCGGCCCGGCTTGGCCGATGCGCTGGCTTATCTGCGCGATGGCGATGTGCTGGTCGTCTGGCGGCTGGATCGGCTTGGCCGCTCCCTGCCGCACCTGATTGAGACGGTCGGCAAGCTGGAAGCACGGGGCGTCGGCTTCCGCTCGTTGACTGAAAACATCGACACCACCACGCCGGGCGGACGGCTCATCTTCCATGTGTTCGGTGCGCTGGGCCAGTTCGAGCGCGACCTGATCCGCGAGCGCACCAAGGCCGGGTTGACCGCTGCCGCCGCACGCGGGCGCAAAGGCGGACGCAAGCCGGTTGTCACTGCCGACAAGTTGCAACGAGCGCGGGAGCTTGTCGCCAACGGCTTGAATGTCCGCGAGGCCGCCGCACGCCTCAAGGTAGGAAAAACCGCTCTCTACGCTGCCTTGCAGGCGGCCAGTTCTGGCAGTGCAGCCGACTCCTGATATTTCGTGCAGTCGCCTTCTGAAAACGACAGGCGGCGCTCTTGTCTTTCATGGCGTAATGTCTCCGGTTCTAGTCGCAAGTATTCTATTTCATGCAACTAAAACACGCGACAAAAAACGCCAGGGAAAGGGCAGGGTGGTGTCGTTTTCAGAAGACGGCTGCACTGAACGTCAGAAGCCGACTGCACTATAGCAGCGGAGGGGTTGGATCCATCAGGCAACGACGGGCTGCTGCCGGCCATCAGCGGACGCAGGGAGGACTTTCCGCAACCGGCCGTTCGATGCGGCACCGATGGCCTTCGCGCAGGGGTAGTGAATCCGCCAGGATTGACTTGCGCTGCCCTACCTCTCACTAGTGAGGGGCGGCAGCGCATCAAGCGGTGAGCGCACTCCGGCACCGCCAACTTTCAGCACATGCGTGTAAATCATCGTCGTAGAGACGTCGGAATGGCCGAGCAGATCCTGCACGGTTCGAATGTCGTAACCGCTGCGGAGCAAGGCCGTCGCGAACGAGTGGCGGAGGGTGTGCGGTGTGGCGGGCTTCGTGATGCCTGCTTGTTCTACGGCACGTTTGAAGGCGCGCTGAAAGGTCTGGTCATACATGTGATGGCGACGCACGACACCGCTCCGTGGATCGGTCGAATGCGTGTGCTGCGCAAAAACCCAGAACCACGGCCAGGAATGCCCGGCGCGCGGATACTTCCGCTCAAGGGCGTCGGGAAGCGCAACGCCGCTGCGGCCCTCGGCCTGGTCCTTCAGCCACCATGCCCGTGCACGCGACAGCTGCTCGCGCAGGCTGGGTGCCAAGCTCTCGGGTAACATCAAGGCCCGATCCTTGGAGCCCTTGCCCTCCCGCACGATGATCGTGCCGTGATCGAAATCCAGATCCTTGACCCGCAGTTGCAAACCCTCACTGATCCGCATGCCCGTTCCATACAGAAGCTGGGCGAACAAACGATGCTCGCCTTCCAGAAAACCGAGGATGCGAACCACTTCATCCGGGGTCAGCACCACCGGCAAGCGCCGCGACGGCCGAGGTCTTCCGATCTCCTGAAGCCAGGGCAGATCCGTGCACAGCACCTTGCCGTAGAAGAACAGCAAGGCCGCCAATGCCTGACGATGCGTGGAGACCGAAACCTTGCGCTCGTTCGCCAGCCAGGACAGAAATGCCTCGACTTCGCTGCTGCCCAAGGTTGCCGGGTGACGCACACCGTGGAAACGGATGAAGGCACGAACCCAGTGGACATAAGCCTGTTCGGTTGGTAAGCTGTAATGCAAGTAGCGTATGCGCTCACGCAACTGGTCCAGAACCTTGACCGAACGCAGCGGTGGTAACGGCGCAGTGGCGGTTTTCATGGCTTGTTATGACTGTTTTTTTGTACAGTCTATGCCTCGGGCATCCAAGCAGCAAGCGCGTTACGCCGTGGGTCGATGTTTGATGTTATGGAGCAGCAACGATGTTACGCAGCAGGGCAGTCGCCCTAAAACAAAGTTAGACATCATGAGGGTAGCGGTGACCATCGAAATTTCGAACCAACTATCAGAGGTGCTAAGCGTCATTGAGCGCCATCTGGAATCAACGTTGCTGGCCGTGCATTTGTACGGCTCCGCAGTGGATGGCGGCCTGAAGCCATACAGCGATATTGATTTGTTGGTTACTGTGGCCGTAAAGCTTGATGAAACGACGCGGCGAGCATTGCTCAATGACCTTATGGAGGCTTCGGCTTTCCCTGGCGAGAGCGAGACGCTCCGCGCTATAGAAGTCACCCTTGTCGTGCATGACGACATCATCCCGTGGCGTTATCCGGCTAAGCGCGAGCTGCAATTTGGAGAATGGCAGCGCAATGACATTCTTGCGGGTATCTTCGAGCCAGCCATGATCGACATTGATCTAGCTATCCTGCTTACAAAAGCAAGAGAACATAGCGTTGCCTTGGTAGGTCCGGCAGCGGAGGAATTCTTTGACCCGGTTCCTGAACAGGATCTATTCGAGGCGCTGAGGGAAACCTTGAAGCTATGGAACTCGCAGCCCGACTGGGCCGGCGATGAGCGAAATGTAGTGCTTACGTTGTCCCGCATTTGGTACAGCGCAATAACCGGCAAAATCGCGCCGAAGGATGTCGCTGCCGACTGGGCAATAAAACGCCTACCTGCCCAGTATCAGCCCGTCTTACTTGAAGCTAAGCAAGCTTATCTGGGACAAAAAGAAGATCACTTGGCCTCACGCGCAGATCACTTGGAAGAATTTATTCGCTTTGTGAAAGGCGAGATCATCAAGTCAGTTGGTAAATGATGTCTAACAATTCGTTCAAGCCGACCGCGCTACGCGCGGCGGCTTAACTCCGGCGTTAGATGCACTAAGCACATAATTGCTCACAGCCAAACTATCAGGTCAAGTCTGCTTTTATTATTTTTAAGCGTGCATAATAAGCCCTACACAAATTGGGAGATATATCATGAAAGGCTGGCTTTTTCTTGTTATCGCAATAGTTGGCGAAGTAATCGCAACATCCGCATTAAAATCTAGCGAGGGCTTTACTAAGCTTGCCCCTTCCGCCGTTGTCATAATCGGTTATGGCATCGCATTTTATTTTCTTTCTCTGGTTCTGAAATCCATCCCTGTCGGTGTTGCTTATGCAGTCTGGTCGGGACTCGGCGTCGTCATAATTACAGCCATTGCCTGGTTGCTTCATGGGCAAAAGCTTGATGCGTGGGGCTTTGTAGGTATGGGGCTCATAATTGCTGCCTTTTTGCTCGCCCGATCCCCATCGTGGAAGTCGCTGCGGAGGCCGACGCCATGGTGACGGTGTTCGGCATTCTGAATCTCACCGAGGACTCCTTCTTCGATGAGAGCCGGCGGCTAGACCCCGCCGGCGCTGTCACCGCGGCGATCGAAATGCTGCGAGTCGGATCAGACGTCGTGGATGTCGGACCGGCCGCCAGCCATCCGGACGCGAGGCCTGTATCGCCGGCCGATGAGATCAGACGTATTGCGCCGCTCTTAGACGCCCTGTCCGATCAGATGCACCGTGTTTCAATCGACAGCTTCCAACCGGAAACCCAGCGCTATGCGCTCAAGCGCGGCGTGGGCTACCTGAACGATATCCAAGGATTTCCTGACCCTGCGCTCTATCCCGATATTGCTGAGGCGGACTGCAGGCTGGTGGTTATGCACTCAGCGCAGCGGGATGGCATCGCCACCCGCACCGGTCACCTTCGACCCGAAGACGCGCTCGACGAGATTGTGCGGTTCTTCGAGGCGCGGGTTTCCGCCTTGCGACGGAGCGGGGTCGCTGCCGACCGGCTCATCCTCGATCCGGGGATGGGATTTTTCTTGAGCCCCGCACCGGAAACATCGCTGCACGTGCTGTCGAACCTTCAAAAGCTGAAGTCGGCGTTGGGGCTTCCGCTATTGGTCTCGGTGTCGCGGAAATCCTTCTTGGGCGCCACCGTTGGCCTTCCTGTAAAGGATCTGGGTCCAGCGAGCCTTGCGGCGGAACTTCACGCGATCGGCAATGGCGCTGACTACGTCCGCACCCACGCGCCTGGAGATCTGCGAAGCGCAATCACCTTCTCGGAAACCCTCGCGAAATTTCGCAGTCGCGACGCCAGAGACCGAGGGTTAGATCATGCCTAGCATTCACCTTCCGGCCGCCCGCTAAATATCTCCTTTTGGGTTGTTAATAAAACATCCAATAAGTTGACTGTGCGTGAAAAAGAAAGTTTTGTGTGATGGCGTTGAAGATCGCACCGTTAAGCTCTTATGTGGGATGGTGCAGAGCTCGACGACTACCGATAAAACGCAACCGCCGCAAACAGACAAGAAAAAGCCCCAACTGATAACAGTTGGGGCTTCAGTATTGTGATTGGTGGAGCAATAGCACCCTGAACCCAAAACCTTCTCGCTCAACCGGTAGTGGCTGATAACAACTCGTGAGGGCTATTGCGGGTTAAGCATTTAGCGATGTCTAGGGCCAGACTGGACGTCTGAACGCAAGCCGCTGATACTGTACATAACCACAGTATCAGCGGAGGATACCCATGTCGCTGGCAAGGAACGCCACGGCGAGTCAATCGCCCACTCAAACAAACGGTTACGAACGCCACCAACCCGACCAGACGCTGCTCTACCAGCTGGTTGAGCAGCACTACCCAGCCTTCAAAGCCTCACTCGAAGCCCAAGGTCAACACCTGCCTCGCTACATCCAACAAGAATTCAACGACCTCCTCCAATGTGGCCGTCTGGAGTATGGTTTCATGCGGGTTCGCTGCGAGGATTGTCATCACGAGCGTCTGGTCGCCTTCAGCTGTAAACGACGCGGCTTTTGCCCTAGCTGCGGTGCCCGCCGGATGGCCGAGAGTGCGGCGCTGCTGATAGACGAAGTCTTCCCCAAGGAGCCCATTCGCCAGTGGGTGCTCAGCTTTCCTTTCCAGCTACGCTTTTTGCTGGCTCGCCATCCCCAGCTGATGGGCCAGGTCTTGAGTATCGTCTATCGTACACTCTCAACTCATCTGATCAAAAAAGCCGGTTACACCAAAGCCTCTGCACAAACTGGCTCAGTGACTCTTATCCAACGCTTTGGCTCCGCGCTAAATCTCAATGTCCACTACCACATGCTGTTTCTCGATGGTGTCTATGCCGAAGATGACTATGGCAAGCAACGCTTCCATCGTGTCAAGGCACCCACTTACGATGAGCTGAATACGCTCGCTCACACCCTCAGCCATCGCATCGCTCGCTGCATGGAAAAGCGTGGGATTTTGGAGCGTGATGCCGAGAATACGTGGTTGACACTGGAAGAGGGCGAAGACGATACGCTGACTCAATTACATGGTGCTTCGGTTACGTATCGCATTGCCGTCGGCCCCCAGCAAGGGCGCAAAGTCTTCACCCTGCAAACCTTGCCAGGGCGTGAGGATAAAGCCGACTCAAGCAGTCGAGTAGCCAACCATGCTGGTTTCTCGCTACACGCCGGTGTGATGGCCGAAGCGCATCAGCGGGATAAGCTTGAGCGCTTGTGTCGCTACATTAGTCGGCCAGCGGTTTCAGAAAAACGTCTGGCATTAACCGCCAATGGGCAGGTGCGTTACGAGCTCAAAACTCCGTACCGCAATGGCACCACCCATGTGATCTTCGAGCCGCTGGACTTCATCGCCAAACTCGCTGCGTTGGTACCTAAGCCGCGAGTCAACCTCACACGCTTCCACGGCGTCTTTGCACCGAACAGCAAACACCGAGTTCAAGTAACACCCGCCAAGCGGGGCAAGAAGCCCGACAAATCGGAAGGTCTCGATACTAACTGGCGTGACAAGAGTCCTGCAGAGCGCCACCGCGCCATGACCTGGATGCAACGCCTCAAGCGAGTCTTCAATATTGATATTGAAGTCTGCGAACACTGCGGCGGTCACGTCAAAGTGATTGCCAGCATCGAAGATCCGAAGGTCATTGAGCAGATTCTCAAGCATCTGAAACAGAAAACAGCCAAGGCGAATGCCGCCAAGCAGCGTGAGCTGCCACCAGAACGAGCGCCGCCACTGACTCCCAGCCTGTTCGATCCATCACAGAGTCGTCTCTTTGACTGACGACCCCAAATCCAACACTGCTCAACACTGCCAACTTTTAAACGGGGCGGTGGGGCAGTTTGTATCTCTCGAGCTATCAGGCTAGAGATTTTACCGCCAAATCGAACCTTATTAGAGCGGTTTAGGCTGGACCGGCAGTTAAAATTGGGGCTTGAGCGGTAAACGAGTGAGGGAATTTCAGGTAAGATACTTCGGATGAGGAGCAAAAAGGTGGTTTATACTTCCTATACCCAGTAGTGTTCCCCTGTCGGTTTGGTTGGGGTCGATGCCCCACTTTGGGCGCGGCGTTGGGCGCCGCAAGATGAAAGCTCTGTGTGAAGGCTTGGATATTAAGACCTTGGATGATTTCAATGCCATCACCGAAGAGCAGATCGTTAGCGTCGACAAATTCAGCTACAAAACTGCCGCAAAAGTGCTTGCAGGTATGGCTGAACATGCCGAGCTATTCAACAAGATTCAATCAATCATCGGGTTCAAACAGCAGGTCACTTCGGGGGATCGTTTTACCGGTGAGAAGATCGTGATCACCGGTTTTCGTGACGCGGCCTTGGAGAAGCTGATTGAAGCTGAGGGTGGTGAAGTGCAATCATCAGTCTCGTCGAAGACCACCATGGTGATCGCGGCATCCACTTCCGGATCTTCCGGCAAATTGAAGAAAGTGCACGATCTCAACAACAGCGGAAAGGCAAATATCAAACTGATTGATCTGGCCACCTTCCGTAAGCAATATCTGGAACAACCAGCATCGACTGGTTTGGAGTTTTAATGAGTCACCCACAACTTGAGCTAATAGTCGCTGTGGATTCTAAGTTGGGATTCGGGAAAGGCGGCAAGATTCCATGGAAATGCAAAGAAGACATGGCGCGATTTACGCGGATTTCTAAAGAGATCCGCGTGTGCGTTATGGGGAAACACACGTATACTGACATGCGTGACATGCAGTTAGAAAAGGATGGCGCCGAGGAGCGAATCAAGGAGAAAGGAATTCTCCCCGAACGCGAATCGTTCGTGATCTCCTCGACGTTAAAACAAGAAGATGTCATAGGCGCTACTGTCGTTCCTGATCTTCGTGCTGTGATCAACCTGTATGAGAATACCGATCAACGCATTGCTGTCATTGGTGGGGAGAAGTTGTACATTCAAGCTCTTTCATCAGCAACGAAACTGCACATGACCATAATTCCAAGAGAGTTCGACTGTGATCGATTTATTCCTGTTGATCCGATCCAGAACAATTTTCACATTGATTCCAGTGCCAGCGAGACTGTGGAGGCAACCGTTGATGAGACTCAAGAGCGCATTCACTTTGCTACTTACGTGCGTAACAATCAGTAACGCGCTGGCAGTGGAAGAACAAGAACCAGAAACGAAGCAGACGGTGTTGGCCGTCTGCTTCGAAACATCATTATTGGCTCGAGAACTGATCGAGAATACCATTCTTGCGGACGACATCCAAAACAATACAGAAAAGATAGCTTTGCAGTTGTCGGAGCCCCTCCCCCCAACTTATAATGGGATTATTGCTGGGCTAAACAATGCTGTCGCCATGCGTGGGACAGCAAACGTTGAATCGCCATCAAGAGCATCCACAGATTTACGTGCAGCCGTCATCGGTTTATGGTGTATAAATGACACCATAGCCGCCCTGAATCAGACTGATAATGCAGTCTTACAGGACGGCGAGTTGCAACAAACACTTGTCGATTATTACAACAACTTATTGGCTGACATCGTTTGTCGTTTTCAGAAGACGGCTGCACTGAACGTCAGAAGCCGACTGCACTATAGCAGCGGAGGGGTTGGATCCATCAGGCAACGACGGGCTGCTGCCGGCCATCAGCGGACGCAGGGAGGACTTTCCGCAACCGGCCGTTCGATGCGGCACCGATGGCCTTCGCGCAGGGGTAGTGAATCCGCCAGGATTGACTTGCGCTGCCCTACCTCTCACTAGTGAGGGGCGGCAGCGCATCAAGCGGTGAGCGCACTCCGGCACCGCCAACTTTCAGCACATGCGTGTAAATCATCGTCGTAGAGACGTCGGAATGGCCGAGCAGATCCTGCACGGTTCGAATGTCGTAACCGCTGCGGAGCAAGGCCGTCGCGAACGAGTGGCGGAGGGTGTGCGGTGTGGCGGGCTTCGTGATGCCTGCTTGTTCTACGGCACGTTTGAAGGCGCGCTGAAAGGTCTGGTCATACATGTGATGGCGACGCACGACACCGCTCCGTGGATCGGTCGAATGCGTGTGCTGCGCAAAAACCCAGAACCACGGCCAGGAATGCCCGGCGCGCGGATACTTCCGCTCAAGGGCGTCGGGAAGCGCAACGCCGCTGCGGCCCTCGGCCTGGTCCTTCAGCCACCATGCCCGTGCACGCGACAGCTGCTCGCGCAGGCTGGGTGCCAAGCTCTCGGGTAACATCAAGGCCCGATCCTTGGAGCCCTTGCCCTCCCGCACGATGATCGTGCCGTGATCGAAATCCAGATCCTTGACCCGCAGTTGCAAACCCTCACTGATCCGCATGCCCGTTCCATACAGAAGCTGGGCGAACAAACGATGCTCGCCTTCCAGAAAACCGAGGATGCGAACCACTTCATCCGGGGTCAGCACCACCGGCAAGCGCCGCGACGGCCGAGGTCTTCCGATCTCCTGAAGCCAGGGCAGATCCGTGCACAGCACCTTGCCGTAGAAGAACAGCAAGGCCGCCAATGCCTGACGATGCGTGGAGACCGAAACCTTGCGCTCGTTCGCCAGCCAGGACAGAAATGCCTCGACTTCGCTGCTGCCCAAGGTTGCCGGGTGACGCACACCGTGGAAACGGATGAAGGCACGAACCCAGTGGACATAAGCCTGTTCGGTTGGTAAGCTGTAATGCAAGTAGCGTATGCGCTCACGCAACTGGTCCAGAACCTTGACCGAACGCAGCGGTGGTAACGGCGCAGTGGCGGTTTTCATGGCTTGTTATGACTGTTTTTTTGTACAGTCTATGCCTCGGGCATCAAGGCGAGCTCAGAGACCATGGAAAGCATGTTCTCGGACTTACGTAGCAACTCGTTTCTTTTCGCAGGTTGAGCCACCTCCGCGCTTCATCAGAAAACTGAAGGAACCTCCATTGAATCGAACTAATATTTTTTTTGGTGAATCGCATTCTGACTGGTTGCCTGTCAGAGGCGGAGAATCTGGTGATTTTGTTTTTCGACGTGGTGACGGGCATGCCTTCGCGAAAATCGCACCTGCTTCCCGCCGCGGTGAGCTCGCTGGAGAGCGTGACCGCCTCATTTGGCTCAAAGGTCGAGGTGTGGCTTGCCCCGAGGTGATCAACTGGCAGGAGGAACAGGAGGGTGCATGCTTGGTGATAACGGCAATTCCGGGAGTACCGGCGGCTGATCTGTCTGGAGCGGATTTGCTCAAAGCGTGGCCGTCAATGGGGCAGCAACTTGGCGCTGTTCACAGCCTATCGGTTGATCAATGTCCGTTTGAGCGCAGGCTGTCGCGAATGTTCGGACGCGCCGTTGATGTGGTGTCCCGCAATGCCGTCAATCCCGACTTCTTACCGGACGAGGACAAGAGTACGCCGCAGCTCGATCTTTTGGCTCGTGTCGAACGAGAGCTACCGGTGCGGCTCGACCAAGAGCGCACCGATATGGTTGTTTGCCATGGTGATCCCTGCATGCCGAACTTCATGGTGGACCCTAAAACTCTTCAATGCACGGGTCTGATCGACCTTGGGCGGCTCGGAACAGCAGATCGCTATGCCGATTTGGCACTCATGATTGCTAACGCCGAAGAGAACTGGGCAGCGCCAGATGAAGCAGAGCGCGCCTTCGCTGTCCTATTCAATGTATTGGGGATCGAAGCCCCCGACCGCGAACGCCTTGCCTTCTATCTGCGATTGGACCCTCTGACTTGGGGTTGATGTTCATGCCGCCTGTTTTTCCTGCTCATTGGCACGTTTCGCAACCTGTTCTCATTGCGGACACCTTTTCCAGCCTCGTTTGGAAAGTTTCATTGCCAGACGGGACTCCTGCAATCGTCAAGGGATTGAAACCTATAGAAGACATTGCTGATGAACTGCGCGGGGCCGACTATCTGGTATGGCGCAATGGGAGGGGAGCAGTCCGGTTGCTCGGTCGTGAGAACAATCTGATGTTGCTCGAATATGCCGGGGAGCGAATGCTCTCTCACATCGTTGCCGAGCACGGCGACTACCAGGCGACCGAAATTGCAGCGGAACTAATGGCGAAGCTGTATGCCGCATCTGAGGAACCCCTGCCTTCTGCCCTTCTCCCGATCCGGGATCGCTTTGCAGCTTTGTTTCAGCGGGCGCGCGATGATCAAAACGCAGGTTGTCAAACTGACTACGTCCACGCGGCGATTATAGCCGATCAAATGATGAGCAATGCCTCGGAACTGCGTGGGCTACATGGCGATCTGCATCATGAAAACATCATGTTCTCCAGTCGCGGCTGGCTGGTGATAGATCCCGTCGGTCTGGTCGGTGAAGTGGGCTTTGGCGCCGCCAATATGTTCTACGATCCGGCTGACAGAGACGACCTTTGTCTCGATCCTAGACGCATTGCACAGATGGCGGACGCATTCTCTCGTGCGCTGGACGTCGATCCGCGTCGCCTGCTCGACCAGGCGTACGCTTATGGGTGCCTTTCCGCAGCTTGGAACGCGGATGGAGAAGAGGAGCAACGCGATCTAGCTATCGCGGCCGCGATCAAGCAGGTGCGACAGACGTCATACTAGATATCAAGCGACTTCTCCTATCCCCTGGGAACACATCAATCTTACCGGAGAATATCGTTGGCCAAAGCCTTAGCGTAGGATTTCGCCCTCTCCCGCAAACGACCCCTAAAAGCCGTTTCCTCTGTATAAAAGATCAGCTAAATTATGTGTATTGCACAATACATATATGTGAGGTTAGCAGTGAATTTGCCTACGCCCGAAACCTACGATGAACTTCAGAGAGCCTACGATTTTTTCAATGAGAAGCTATTCAGCAACGAGCTGCCGCCATGCCTGATAACGTTGCAGCGTGAGAAGCGAACGTATGGCTATTGTTCCTTTAAGCGTTTCGTCGGCCGTGAGAGTGGGTACACGGTAGACGAGATCGCTATGAATCCGGTGTATTTCTCGATCAGAACCATAAAGGCCACGCTTTCAACACTGGTGCATGAGATGGTTCATCAGTGGCAATTCCATTTTGGCGAGCCTGGCCGCCGTGGCTATCACAACAAACAGTGGGCGGCCCGGATGGAACGGGTAGGACTAATGCCTTCTGATACCGGCGAACCGGGAGGCAGGAAAGTGGGCCAGAGCATGACCCATTATATTATTGCCGGTGGCCCTTTCGATATGGCCTGTGATGAACTGCTGACAGGCCATTTCCAGCTTTCCTGGATGGACAGGTTTCCGCCTTACCAGCCTAAGCCTGGCGCTGTGCTAAGCCCTACAGGAAAAGGCTATATTGACGACGAGGAAGATGATAGCGAACACGAACAGGAGGTGGAGGAAGGGCGCGACCCGGTTGAACTCGACGACGAGATCATAGAGGCCATGCGATTTGTAACCCCACCGCCTGAAGCACCGGTGAACAAAACAAACCGGGAAAAGTACAGCTGCCCGGTGTGTCATATCAATCTCTGGGGTAAACCGGGGATAGTGGTTTACTGTGGTGGCGAGCACTGTAATAAAGCCGCGTTAGTAGTCTTAAAATAAAGTCCTTTCGGACTTTATTTTTTTTCCATTTCCGAGGTCGTGATGTTATTAATGCTGTACTTCGCGGCTTCTTTTAAAACAGTTTCAGCAAGGCTTGCTGGTATCCAGACCTGAACTAATTTTAATGGTTCGCCGTTCTCGGCTTTAAGAGTGGTGTTCTGGTACAAATCCCAGATTCGCTTAACGGTGCTGGAAATGTTTTGCTTGGAACGGCCTACTCGCGTGGCTACGTCTGATGATTTCTCACCTTTGACAAGCACGGAATAGCCAATATCTGTTGTGATGTGTGCAAAGGAAGCCATTTGCGGCAGCAGCTGTTTCCATTCTGTTTCTGAAATTCTGTTTTTCTGAGCCATCTGTGGCGCCTCCGTAGTTTTGGTTACAGAAAGGATATACTCAGAATAAACAGGGGTCAATACAAGTACGATTTTTATAAACTTTATTTTATTTGAGGGTGAGGCCCGGTGCGGCAGCAGCGCGGGCCTCGATGGTGCCGCGAAGGTGCTGGCGCCATGCTCGGATTAAAACATGAACCGTGAAGAACTGCGAAACTTGTTTTCGCGGTTCTGAGGGGTTGACCGAGCCGCGAAGCGGCGCTGGTAAGCGATGATATGCACATATCCACAGGCATATTTTTAAAAGGTATTTTATAGATTTTTTATCTTTTTAAAGTCTTTTAGAGCTATATAACTAATTGATTTAAAATCATAAATAAGTGTTATCTCTGGGAATCCGCCCACCTTGTTATGGGAATTGGCCGGCACTGTTGCAAAGTTAGCGATGAGGCAGCCTTTTGTCTTATTCAAAGGCCTTACATTTCAAAAACTCTGCTTACCAGGCGCATTTCGCCCAGGGGATCACCATAATAAAATGCTGAGGCCTGGCCTTTGCGTAGTGCACGCATCACCTCAATACCTTTGATGGTGGCGTAAGCCGTCTTCATGGATTTAAATCCCAGCGTGGCGCCGATTATCCGTTTCAGTTTGCCATGATCGCATTCAATCACGTTGTTCCGGTACTTAATCTGTCGGTGTTCAACGTCAGACGGGCACCGGCCTTCGCGTTTGAGCAGAGCAAGCGCGCGACCATAGGCGGGCGCTTTATCCGTGTTGATGAATCGCGGGATCTGCCACTTCTTCACGTTGTTGAGGATTTTACCCAGAAACCGGTATGCAGCTTTGCTGTTACGACGGGAGGAGAGATAAAAATCGACAGTGCGGCCCCGGCTGTCGACGGCCCGGTACAGATACGCCCAGCGGCCATTGACCTTCACGTAGGTTTCATCCATGTGCCACGGGCAAAGATCGGAAGGGTTACGCCAGTACCAGCGCAGCCGTTTTTCCATTTCAGGCGCATAACGCTGAACCCAGCGGTAAATCGTGGAGTGATCGACATTCACTCCGCGTTCAGCCAGCATCTCCTGCAGCTCACGGTAACTGATGCCGTATTTGCAGTACCAGCGTACGGCCCACAGAATGATGTCACGCTGAAAATGCCGGCCTTTGAATGGGTTCATGTGCAGCTCCATCAGCAAAAGGGGATGATAAGTTTATCACCACCGACTATTTGCAACAGTGCCTCTACTCTTGCCACAGGTTTACGAGTAGGTGATTTGGGAGGAAGCGTCTTAGCCTTTGAAGTTGGCGCGAAGGAGAGAATGGCACTCCGTGCAACGCATTAATTACCGCGGATATCCGCCATCACCTACTTGCGCCTGTGTGTACCATTTCATCAGCTCTGCAGTTCCCGGCTCGTTTTCGGCGGGGGCCCATGGGGCGGCATCTTGATCAGCAACAGGCTGGTACCTACCGTGTTTTACCTCAAAAATAACGCCGCCTTCATCCAGTGACAATACGGTATGCCAGGTGCCTGCATCCATCTCCAGCACTTTACAGTCCTCACCTAACACGACGCGCTGGGTCAGGTTACCCAGGTCATCAAAGTTCAATACCAAAAAGCGACCGGTAAGGGATGTCAGCAGTTCAAAAGTATGCGGGTGGCGATGAGGGCGAACATAAGTTCCCGGTTCCATAGCAATAGCCAGACGCTGCACCGGGTCGCTCAATTCAGGGTGGAAATTATGATGGGCACGTAAGCGGGGGGAATTTGCGGCTTGTGCGCTTTGCTTGCGTAGGTCGTTGAAAGTAAGTTGTTTCATATTATAAGCCTTATTGCATTCTTGCAGCTTACGGCAACCAGGTTGCCGTAAGGCTTTTTGTTATACTAACAATCGATTAGCCACGGCATTCGCGGAACAAATCGCGGTCAGGATTATAGACGCTGGTGCTTACGTCCCACAGCCCCAAAATCGATGAGAACAGGTTGTCGTGGGAATATGATTTTTTCGCCGCATTATTTTCAAGGCAAGACATGTTGATGTGTTTCCCGGCGATAAAGCCCGGTGACATCCAGACCTGCATCGGAATATGCGTCTGCTGATCCGGTGCCAGTTTGTACGGCGTGCCGTGCAGATATAGCCCGCTTTCGCCCAATGATTCACCATGATCGGACACATAAAGCAGCACGGTGTTGTACTGATCGCTGTAATTTTTTAGCTTTTCAATCATCTCAGCTAATACATAGTCTGTATAACGAAGGGTGTTGTCGTAGGTGTTGACCAATTGTTCCTGAGTACAGTTTTCGATATCGCTACGTGCACATTCGGGCATGAAGTGGCGATGCTCAGCCGGATAACGCAGGTAATAAGTCGGTCCATGGCTGCCAATGATATGGAAGGCGACAAGCTTATCACCTGGCATTTTGGCGATTTCATCATCAAGGTTTTCCAGCATCACCTCGTCATGGCACGTTTTGCCATCGCACAGTTTCGGGTTATCACTAGGCTTAATTTCGACAGTCGGGATGCGGCTACATACGCCTTTACAACCGCCATCGTTCTCTTTCCATAACAGCGAGACACCGGTTTTCTGCACGATGTCGAGGAAATTTTCACTGTTAGATGCTTTTTTACTGTCGTACTCGGTGCGATTCATATTCGAGAACATGCACGGAACGGATATTGCGGTAGCGGTACCGCAGGAATGCATATTTTTAAACGAAATAACGCCGCCGGATTTGCTGGTAAAGGCATTGGTATCACGCGAATAACCGTTCATCGAGAAATTCTGGCTGCGTGCCGTTTCGCCAATCACCAGGAACATCAGCGTGGGTTTTTCGTGAGCGACGACGCGTTTAGCATCATTCCCCAGCGTCTGGAAAGGCACTTTAGTCGTAAAGTACGTATCCTTAACATACTGGAAAGTGCTGTAAGCGTAGTTCGCCGGGATGATCTCTTTATTCAATGTCGAGTTATTGCGGCCGACAGAGGCATAATCCTGATAATAAAGTGCGGCAACACCTGCAATCAAACTCAACGATGCCAGCACGGAGAGCAAACGGTAAGCAATGCCTTTATACCATTTTTCAGGATATTGAATTTTTATTGAAAAAAGGAGGATGGCAGGAAGGATACCGGTAAAGACGAACCATATAATAATTGAGCCATTAAGATAGGAATGCGCTTCCTGGGGGTTAGTTTCAATAATGTTTTGAATCATCGTTTGATCAAACATTACTTTATATTTTAGTGTCGAATAACTGACCAGTGAGCCAGTGATAAACAGTAAAGCAAAGAAAGGTTTCAGCAGAAAACGAACTGAGAAAGGCATAAAAACAACGTTAAGCGCCGCAACCAGAACAAAGGGAATAGAAATGACAAAACCAATTTTGACATGCTCTAAATGCGACAAAATCTCGTAAAAATGCAGCAATATTGGCCAGTTAAGTAAAAACGCAAAGATCATTGCCAGAAGTAAAACCAGCGGAATAACTTTCACCCTGAAAAGTACAGGCATTAACACCTCCGGAAAATAGTAAACCAGTAAAAACATTGATGATAATTACAACAATTCAATCTAATATTATGATTGCCTTATTCGCTGCAAAGCAGAGATTATCATTCTGAAATCTTAGGTTAACCTTAACGAGGCTTTGTTGAATAAATCAGATTTCGGGTAAGTCTCCCCCGTAGCGGGTTGTGTTTTCAGGCAATACGCACGCTTTCAGGCATACCTGCTTTCGTCATTTTGTTCAGCGCTCGTACCAGGGCCATAGCCTCCGCAACCTGACCATCGTAGTCACGCAGCGTCAGTGAACCCCCGAACAGCTGTTTTACCCGGTACATCGCCGTTTCCGCTATCGAGCGACGGTTGTAATCTGTTGTCCATTTCCACCGCGCATTACTCCCGGTCATTCGCTGATTAGCCACTGCACGGTTACGGTCTGCATATTCACCGGGCCAGTAACCCGCACCTTTTCGGGGAGGGATAAGCGCGCTGATTTTCTTATGCCGCAGTTCATCGTGACATAGCCGGGTATCGTAAGCGCCATCGGCGGCGGCTGACCTGATTTTCCGGTGGGTTTGCCGGATTAACCCGGGGAAGGCCTCTGAGTCCGTAACGTTGTTCAGCGACAGGTCAGCGCAGATGATTTCATGTGTTTTACTGTCAACGGCGAGATGCAGCTTACGCCAGATACGGCGGCGTTCCTGGCCATGCTTTTTGACTTTCCACTCGCCTTCACCGAAGACCTTCAGCCCGGTGGAATCAATTACCAGGTGTGCGATTTCACCCCGGGTGGGCGTTTTGAAACTGACATTAACCGACTTTGCCCGCCTGCTGACACAGCTGTAATCCGGGCAGCGTAGCGGAACGTTCATCAGAGAAAAAATGGAATCAATAAAGCCCTGCGCAGCGCGCAGGGTCAGCCTGAATACGCGTTTAATGACCAGCACAGTCGTGATGGCAAGGTCAGAATAGCGCTGAGGTCTGCCTCGTGAAGAAGGCGCTGCCGACTCATACCAGGCCTGAATAGCTTCATCATCCAGCCAGAAAGTTATGGAGCCACGGTTGATGAGGGCTTTATTGTAGGTGGGCCAGTTGGTGATTTTGAACTTTTGCTTTGCCACGGAACGGTCTGCGTTGTCGGGAAGATGCGTGATCTGATCCTTCAACTCAGCAAAAGTTCGATTTATTCAACAAAGCCGCGGTGATGCTTACGGTATGGTGGTTATCAAGTTTTATCCTGATTAGCACCCTTAATGGCTATTTCGATAATCAGGACCGCGATTTTCTGACAGGTAAACTTCAGCTCACCGAAGAGTTTCTTAAAACAGAGACGTTCCGGAACAAAACGGATATTAAGTCATTATCAGAAAAAATAAACGATGCGATGGTAGGGCACAATGGTTTATTCATTTCTATAAAAAACATGGAAAATGAAAAAATTGTTGAACTCTATGCCAAAAATTCTGTTGTTCCAGCGGTCCTGCTTAATAAGTCGGGTGATATTCTCGACTATATGATCCAGACGGAAGAAAATAACACCGTGTACCGCAGTATCTCGCGGCGGGTTGCCGTGACGCCGGAACAGGGTAAAAGCAAACATGTCATCATTACGGTTGCCACGGATACTGGGTATCACACCCTGTTTATGGATAAGCTCAGTACCTGGCTGTTCTGGTTCAATATCGGTCTGGTCTTTATTTCTGTTTTTCTGGGCTGGCTGACCACACGTATTGGTCTGAAACCGCTACGGGAAATGACCAGTCTGGCTTCCTCCATGACCGTACACAGCCTGGATCAGCGTCTTAATCCCGATTTGGCTCCGCCGGAAATTTCTGAGACCATGCAGGAGTTCAATAACATGTTCGATCGCCTGGAGGGGTCATTCCGGAAACTGTCAGATTTCTCGTCTGACATCGCGCATGAGCTGCGCACAGCGGTCAGTAATCTGATGATGCAGACGCAGTTTGCACTGGCTAAGGAAAGGGATGTTTCGCATTACCGCGAAATCTTATTCGCTTACCTGGAAGAACTGAAAAGGTTGTCACGAATGACCAGTGATATGCTTTTTCTGGCACGTTCAGAGCATGGTCTGCTGCAGCTGGATAAACATGATGTGGATCTGGCCGCCGAACTGAATGAATTACGTGAGCTGTTCGAGCCTCTGGCAGACGAAACAGGAAAGACAATCACCGTTGAAGGAGAGGGCGTTGTTGCCGGAGACAGCGATATGCTGCGACGTGCTTTCAGTAACCTGCTTTCCAATGCAATCAAGTATTCTCCCGATAACACCTGTACAGCGATACACCTTGAGCGTGACAGTGACTGTGTGAACGTGATGATTACGAATACGATGTCCGGCCAGGTTCCCGCTAATCTGGAACGTTTGTTTGATCGGTTCTATCGAGCTGATTCATCAAGGGTCCACAACACGGAAGGCGCGGGGCTGGGATTATCAATTACAAGGTCGATCATTCATGCTCATGGCGGCGAGCTGTCAGCAGAACAGCAGGGGCGGGAAATTGTGTTCAGTGTGCGCCTGTTAATGGATTAATCCCGTTCTTCAGGAGAAACCTGGAAGGTGACAAAATTGTCATCATTCAGTCACGCGATAAACAGAGGCGGTTTTTTATAATCATACATAAATCAGGAGCAGAGTGATAACGCAATCGCCTGGTTCCTGGAGTGATGAATAACCCGCCCTGAGATCAAATGCTTTCTCTGTTATAAGCCGTTGATTGTTTGGGTATGAAAACACCGGAGACCCAACCATGAAAAAGATCCTTGTATCATTTGTTGCCATTATGGCTGTCGCTTCATCCGCCATGGCTGCAGAGACAATGAACATGCATGACCAGGTAAATAATGCCCAGGCACCCGCCCATCAGATGCAGTCAACCTCTGAAAAAAGCGCTGTTCAGGGAGACAGTATGACAATGATGGATATGAGCGGACACGATCAGGCTGCAATGTCCCATGAAATGATGCAAAACGGCAACGCTTCTGCCCACCAGGACATGGCGGAGATGCATAAAAAAATGATGAAAGGCAAACCAGGGGCCACCAACGAATCAGCAACGTCATTTTCAGAAATGAACGAGCATGAAAAAGCCGCTGTTGTGCACGAGAAGGCGAATAATGGTCAGTCTTCCGTTATTCATCAGCAGCAGGCTGAAAAGCATCGCAGCCAGATCACCCAGAATTAACCCGCAGCTCCACTTGTTAGACCCTCATTTGACGCCGAAGTCACTGGCTTACGCTCCCGTCCGGGAGCGTTTTTTTTATTCTTTCATTTATCATTGAGTCTTATGGGAATGGATTTAATCAGTTACTTAATCCCTGCCTCAGCAACAAGTCCCGGAAAGAGCAGCTTTATATTCCGGGTTTTTCTGCTCATAACCTCAACGGTGGCGCTTAGGATGTACTTTGTAAGTACCCAGAGTGTGTGTCATCAGTACCGGTGTTAATGCACCAGCCCATTCCAGCCATGTATACCCATGTAAATCCCAACAGCAGCAATCAGGGCGCTTGAAATATAGGGGGCTCTTCTGGCGATGGTATTGAAGCCACTCCAGCGTTTGGCGACCTGACGAACGCTGATCGCCGCACCCACTCCAACCGTTACGAGGGTCAATGCCAGGCCGATACTGAAACAAACAACCAGTGTGGCACCCAGCGTAAGCGCTTTAAGCTGAAGGCAGATCAACAATACAGTTATAGCTGCCGGGCAAGGGATAAGCCCTCCTGTCAGTCCAAATATCAGGATTTGCCCGTTGGTTACTTCTTTCCCGTCGAAGCGGCGTTTTATGTCATTGGCATGAGCCAGTTCGTGAGCGTCCTGATACTCTTTCGAATTCACATCCAGCCCATCAAGCTCAGAGTGGTCATGGTCATGGTCGTGTTCAGCGAACGCCACATCATAGTCATGGACATGACCACGATGTCCCAGAGACAGACGTACGTTGAAACTGTGAGGCTCAGGGATGGGAGATGTTGACTCCAGATAATCACCATGATCAACAAATTCAAAAGTCTGAGAGATCGTACTGTTTTCCCGAAGTGTGGTTAATGAGATATCTTCAGAAGCCCATCTTTGGCCACTAAGAGTGCGTAGCCGCCAGTGGGGAAGTTGTCCTTCTTCAAAAATGGACAGTTCAACTTTTCCATGGCCAGTATCGATCAACCTTGTTTCGTCATGGTGATGATGTTCATTCTCCTGCATTCCCTCCAGCCAGTTTTTCTCACCGCTCCAGGTTCGCCAGAACATCCAAAAAGCCGTACCAAGGATGATCACTGAAGAGACCATCTGTAGCCAGGGTTCGGCTGATTCTGCGGTAAATTTATTACTGATATACATCCCTCCAAAAGCAATCAGCCATACGACTGCAGTGTGCGACAATGTTGCCGCGACACCCAGCATCACGGCCTGACGTACGGTGCCTTTTATAGCAATGATGAATGCTGCCATCATTGTTTTGGAGTGCCCGGGCTCCAGTCCATGAAGCGCGCCAAGCAGAATGGCGCTGGGGATGAAAAACCATGCGTTGCCTTGCTGAAGAAGTGTCGTAAATTCGTTCATGAGAATCATTCTTGGTTATTAAGTGTAGGCCGGATTCTACTCCCCCCCAGTAAAATATACTACCCCCCAGTAGAATAACGCTGGTATAGTTACATAAAATATCCAGGAGAGTGAGAGCCCACATGTCACATACCATCCGCGATAAACAAAAACTGAAAGCACGTACAAGCAAGATCCAGGGGCAGGTTGCTGCGCTGAAAAAAATGCTTGATGAACCTCACGAATGTGCCGCTGTACTGCAACAAATAGCCGCCATACGTGGTGCCGTGAATGGTTTATTGCGTGAAGTGATTAAAGGACATTTGACTGAACATATTGTTCATGAAAGTGAAGAACAGAAACGAGAAGAAGACCTGGACGTTGTGCTGAAGGTTCTGGATTCTTACATCAAGTGACAGTTTGGCTAAAAGCCCTGAGCATTAATTTATCTAAATAACACGTTATCAAGTGACGGTTTTGGGCTGTTTGTAGCGGCATAGTGAGTTTGTTTAATCAATGAGCTTTAAGATGCCCCCCTTCATGCAAGGCAACGCGTACATTTCTGGTACATCTACTTCCCTTACTTTGCTCAGGGCAACCCACATTGTTAAAGCCTCTACTCGCTGACCATCAAAATCACCCAACGTCAGATAATGGAAAAAAATTTTGGATGACATTTTGAAACGTGTCCTCTGCTGTGAACGTCGAGAGATGCTACGCGAGAAAGGAGATGACCTACTTAGTATCCTGTTAAGTAGGTCTATCTGAAGAAGTAGACAACTTTAAAGTCTTTTTCATGTTAAAGGAGACAACTTTAATGTCTGTGTACACCTACCTTTGCTCAAATCAAAATGTTCTGACATACCAAAATGGAGTGTAAAATGACTCAAAACCAGGGTTCTGAGCCAGTACCGGCGAGCCGGACAGGGCAGCTCATCAGCGCCCGGGATATGGCCATGCAGAAATTCGAAGAAGGGATGCGGTTAATCTCGGAAGCGTCGGAACTGTGCGGTCTCTCTCTCTTCACCAGCAGAATTATGCAGCCCAACGCATTTGGTCTTCCGTCGTCACTGGATCGCACCATCGAGGAGGGGCGTAAGGAAATTGACCGTAAAACGTGGAAAAGGCTCTTTGAAGAAATAGGTATGGACCGGTACTGGAACCATAAGCAAAAAGAAGCCTTTAACGAATCCCTACGTACGGATCCGCCCGTCGCTTCCCTGGAGATTGTTAAGGGAACATTACAGCATGCACTGGCTAACAGACGAGACACGCTTGCAGAAGGTTTCGTTGATGTTCTCAACAAGCTTGACCGAAGTTTTAAAAGCAATGCACGGCAATATACAATGCCGAAAAAGCTTGTTCTTCGGGGGATTTTTCCTGGTGTGAACGTACTGAGGTACAACGGTTTCTCGCAGGACAATCACTTTTGTTTACGCGACTTTGAGAATATTGTATGCATCTGTTCTGATACTCCAACACCTGCAACCGGCGGTGGGCTGAGTATGGTCGACAGGCTGACGGCCATGAGAAATACAGATTTCACAGGCGAGGTCTGCGATGAGAATGGCTGGCGGTGTCGCCTGTTTGAGAATGGAAACGTTCATATTTGTATCGACAGTATCTCGCTTCTGAATGCTCTGAACGATCTTATCAGCATATATTTTGCAAACCAGCTTCCGGCCGCAGGAAAAAAATGATGATCGAAAACGATAAAGAAAAAAGCCTGAACGATGCTACCTCGCCAGAGGTGCAGAATGACATCCGCAGCGAATCCACAGAAAAATCAAAGGAAATGGGTCGTTCAAGGTACTCATCTATTGCGATGATCGATTACTTCAATGCAATCGAACGTCTGTGCGAAGAGAAAAAAATTAACCCGGAAAATATCGATCTGAGCTTCAAAGTTCACTGGCTCAGAAACGCTGTTGGCGGCTCGTTTGCAAGGTCACAGGAGATGTTCGCTGAGTACCAGAAGTATGTTAAAGAGGTTCCTGAAGAGGCCCGTTACCTGGATATACCCGATGAGGTGAAGGTTGCACTCGGCGATATTATCTCGTACATCACCTGGCACTACCGTAGAAGCTATACCGCAATACAGAGTGATAGTGTTAAAAAAGCTGAAGCACGTAGCATGCAGCTGGAGGAGGAGGTAACGCAGCTTTTACAGCGGCTTGAGCAAAGCGCTACCGATATGGATGAGCTGAAACTTGAGAATCAGGCGCTACAGGGTCGATTAGAGATCCGGGACAGTACCGTCAAGGAGTTAGAAACAAGGCTGAATGTTGCCGAAGCAGAACTCGAAACCTGCCATCACCAGTTAGATAGCACACGGCATGAATTAAGCCTCGCACAGCAGTCAAATGACTCACTCTCCCAGCAACTGGCTGAACGTAAAACAGAGATCGCTGGTCACCTTGAATATCAAAAAAAGCTGAACGAAGAGATCAACACTCAGCGTTCTGATAATGCCGGTCTTTCCAGACAATGCGACCAGTTAAGTCAGACTGTGTCAGATACAAAGGCAGAGAGGGACAGGTTTGAACAGGAATTGATTGCTGCACAGAACCTCTGTGCTGAGCTGAAAAGTGCACTGTCCGGGAAGGAGGGTGACCTGGTGGCGGTGAATGCCGAGCTTACTGAACTCCATAAACTAAACGAGTCGCTGAGCGCCGACCTGAAAAAAGTAACTTTGGTCAGCCAGGGCTATGAAGCGGAAGTGGCTGAACAAAGCAGTGAATTAAAAACGCTCCAGTCCAAAGTAATGAAGCTGGAAGCTACCCTGGAGGCAGAGAAAACAATCTCAGAATCCCTGAAAGGCACCATTGATACATTGACTGGTGCAATGGCAGGGGGAGGTACTGGAAAGTCAAAACAGCCGCGTAGTAGAAAAACATCATGATAAATGAAGCCAGGTTGATAGACTTCTCTGCATCCCCTGGCACAGTAGACCTTCTGCGGACATTCAGCCCGTCCGCAGGAGTTTTCGTCCTTCAGTCAACAAATGCACTACCTTTTTTGAGTCTCCACTTTCCAGTGCAGAAAACACGTTACCGATTTTACCAACAGCTTGTATCTGAGTGATAACCCCAGTCTTGTAATCATCAAGGATCCCTGACAGGAAAGCGTTCAGTTTTGTCTGTTCGCTTAGTGAAAGCATGTATGACATTTTTTCTCCATTTTAAGCAGGTGTGCCAGTTGAAAGAGGTTTACGTGATTCTGGAAAATGAGGCAGCACCATAGTTTCAGATGCTGTGGTCGCATCCCAGTGCCACCATCCATAAGGCCCATATTCACGGTTGTAATAATCTTTTTTGAGTTGCTTTCGGGCCAGATAAGCAGGAGTGGCCATACCAAATACTTCCATCGGGAACGGCTTATCGCTTTTTGTGTCGAGCAGGTAGAAGTCAGGGAACACCTCACTAATACTCGCATCATAACGCATGGGCTTAACGTACTGCCGGTGCTCTGCATCCAGCTTTTCTGCAACAACCGCCTCATAGGAGGAGTCCAGAGGTATCCAGTTCTCGCTAACGTGCATCAGCACAATTTGATGAGCTCTTACAGAAGGGCCTCTGCCGGTTACCGCAGCTGGTGACGTCAACGCAAAGACAACTATTTTCGCCCCGGATTTCCATGCTGCGTACTCCGATGAAAATCGTTTCTTTACGCTATCCCAATGGCCTTCTGAATTGAAAAAAATCAGCGGTAGCCCCCCAAAATTCCGCAGGGGTAAAAATTTAAGTGGCTTCTCATGCTTTTCAGCATCGTAGCGAGGTAAAACTGACAGGAGCATGAGACGTTTATCACTCATCGCCTGTGATGAAAGACGCTGAATTTGCGACTGAGCGACAGGTTGTTTCGGGTCAGGTACACCAATGAATAAATGGTCACCTATGCAGGCTCTGCCGGTACGAATTTGTTTAGCGGTTTCAAGCAGACGATACCGTACCAGTGAATCGTTACGTTTCCCTGCCATTTTCGGGTACCAGACATTCAGACCAGACTCTGTCCACAAAAGACTAAGCAAGCCCAGGAGGGTCATTGAGGCCTGACCTCCTTCTGGTCGCTGAACATGGGGCAGGGGAGGCACTTCTGATTTTTCAGGAGGATCTTTCTCTGTCATACCGATACCGAGCCTTACAGCCATATCACCTTCGGTTGTAATCCGGACCACACCACTCGCATATCCTTTCAGGCCGGTATGCCGGGCATCAAGGGAGAAGAATACACAGGAAGGATCATGCTCAATGCCCGTGTTAGCGGCTTTGACGAGAATAAAGGCATCACCGTTCGGTAAAGCACGAACATAAAGTCGCTTTTCTCCTTTTCCACGACATCCGCAGGTGATGACTGATTTTTGACCTGAGGTGTGGTGTGCCTTTTTAAGAGCCGACTGCCACCCTTTAGCAAACTCATCCTGCGTTTGAAAGTCAGGTGAGTACCTTTTGACGTTTGGATCGTCGTCGTAAGCAATCATCACTGCGAATTTTTGGCTCATAGTAGTCTCCTAAACAGGAAGTTTAATATCCCAACCAAAGCAACACTTCCTGAGCGTCATACTGTTCCTTTACGCCCATGTCGCTAAAGAATTCTTCGAAATCTGTTTCGGGAACGCAATGCCTGGACAGTTCTTGTAATGCTCGTTCTTTAGATACCGTCTCACCTTCAGCTGATTCGAAATACGTCATGGTTGACCTCTGACATTATTACAACAATCTTAAGCATTTAAATTGATGAAGGAGCTCAGGTCAGCTGACTTCGTCGTAAAACTGCCGCAAGCGCTGGGAGGCTGCAAATTCAATTCGAGACTTCAGCAGTTTGGCGACGGCCGCAAAGACATCAACGACCACGGAGTTCCCAAACTGTCTGTAAGCCTGTGTATTGGACACAGGGATACGGAAAACACTTTCCCCGGGTTTATCGAAGCCCATTAGCCTGCTGCATTCACGTGGCGTTAGCATGCGTGGCCGACGGTCCATGTTGTATGTGTTATGGAAATCAGTTTCTCCCAGCTCATGAGACCAGCCCCGATCAATAAGAATTTCAGATCCGTCTTTCATATAGCGGCTTGAGAGGGTTCTGGTGACACTATTAACATTGGAAGGATCTACTAGTCCAAAACCAAAACCATTGCCTTTTGCCGCATGTTTCTTTGCATAGTTGTATAAGTACTCCCAGAGTTTAGGGGAGAGGATGTATTTACTATCTACGCTCGGATCCAGTAAATCTGAGAGAGAAGGGCGCTTGTCCGGATAAAAGTCTTTAATATCTCTCAGAGTAAAACCGTCTTTCAGACGTAGGTCGCGGCGAAAACCAATAAGGACGATACGTTCACGGTGCTGGGGTCGGAAATGACGGCCATCGATGACTTTAGGATCATCCGCGCCCGTGCTTTCGCTGTTTGCGACGTCGTAGCCAAGCTCATCGAGCGTTTTCATGATGATGTTAAAGGTATTACCCTTATCGTGACTCTTCAGATTTTTTACGTTTTCCAGAACAAAAATTGCAGGTTGTTTTGCCCGGATGATCCTGGCCACATCAAAGAAGAGCGTACCCTGAGTGTCGCACTCGAAACCGTGTTTGCGACCCATAGAGTTCTTTTTACTGACACCGGCGATGCTGAATGGCTGGCATGGAAATCCCGCAAGAAGAACATCATGATCCGGGATAGAGGCATCGATAAATTTGTATGCCTCGTCATCAGTAACCTCGGGCCGGTTGCTAAGAGTGATGTCACGGATGTCTGAATTGAAGCGGTGCTCGTTCTCATCGCAATACCAGTTCGCCCGGTAAGTACGGCTGGAATAAGTATTCCATTCGCTCGTGAAAAGACATTTACCACCGATGGCATCAAATCCGCTTCGCAGTCCACCTATCCCTGCAAACAGATCGATAAAGCTAAAGTGCCTGTCCTCATAATCAGCAGGTCGTGAAGGTATTAAAGTCTGTAGATAGCGTCCATCTGCGATACTCAGATCACAATGCTCAGGTATGCATGTAACCTGACGTTTAAGGGATGCACGGGACCAATTACTGCCATTTTCATCATTTAATACCTGAGCCAGATATTTCAGGTCATAAATAGTCGAAGCTGTTAACAAAGTTTTGTGGATCAGAGATGGTGTTTTATCCACATCATTCAGGTCTGTCTCAAGATCATGAGTGTAACGTTTCATCCAAACTCTCTCAGGAATAATATCTTTGAGATAGATTAACACGCTTAATTTGGATTATTTTTTGGTTCAGGTTCTAAATTTATTGTGATTATTCTGCCTTTAAGTTGCAAAAAGATTGGTTTTAAGCCCGCCCATGAAATAATGACTTGTTAAAATACTGCCTGTAAATAGGCTTGTGGATACATGTCTGTACTCAACAAATTCAGGTGAAATGATGTTTTTTTTTACAAAGTTACTTTTGCCCATCATGATTGTTGTATTCCCAGTGGCGTCCTGGGGGAACTCAACAACTTTTGAGGCAAAGGTGGTTAAGATTGTTGACGGTGACACCATAACTGCGTTGGATGCTCAAAACACAACCATCAAAATACGGATGTATGGTATAGACGCTCCTGAATCTAAACAGGCTTTTGGCCAAAAAGCAAAACAGGCCTTAACCACAGCTATAGCAACTAAAATCGTTACCGTGATAGACCATGGTACGGATATCTATGGCCGTATGTTAGGTACCATCTGGTTAGATGGATATGATATCAATGCCTCTATGGTGGACAGTGGATATGCGTGGGTTTATCGGTTCGAAGATAACGCCATTGTCCCTGGCTATATCAAATATGAATCCGCAGCACAAAAGGAGGCAAAAGGGTTATGGGCAGACACCAACCCTGTCCCACCATGGCAGTGGAGACAGGCAAACGAAAAGCCCAGAAAGGTGAAAGGGAAGAAATAACCATGATGAAAGAGCCTCATCCGTTACTTCAGTTGGTACTAAACGATTCCGGTCGTCTAACCATGCCTGTTTATTATAGAGATCAACAGTATTGCCCGACTTGCCTTACAAAGGTGTTGAAGAGTGAGGATGGAAGTTTGGCGCACCTCGGGGAAATAAATCAAAATACATGTAGACCTTCTATTTCAGTAGTTGTGACAAAAGCAATTATTGAAATGTTATGTGACGGGGAAAAAATATTTGTAAATCCAATACGATACCGAGGCCGGGTGCTGGCACCCTCAGTAATTTTTTCTCCCGACACTCACACTTTCAAACCGTTTATAAATACAGACTATCAGCCTGTGGGAGCAAACTGGAAAAGTGAAAAGGGATATAAACTCGGTCTGTTTTATCTCAAAGATCGAGCCAACTCTATCAATAAAGAGGAATTTGATTTCATTGCCGTTATAGACCCTAAGGCAATGCAGAAAGAATTTATTTCGGCCTGGTCTGAGGTTGATGAAAAAAATCCATTGGAAACGCTGAAGCAGATCTTACGATCTAAAAACAACTCTTCTTTATGGGTAAAATGGCCTGGCAAAATTGAGCATGCGCAAAAAGGAAATTGCAACGAAAATTACTGGTTCGATTATCAATCTGATAATCAGGAAGTGAACTGTACGGTCTCTGTTGTAGGTATCGAAGGTAACAGTTCCGGTGAGACAATTTATAGATTGCAAACTTTGCTAAAGCGTAAGCTCAATGAATATCAACTGGTTCGGTCTTTAGGGACTATTATGCTTCTTGATAATACCGGGAATATGATTCCATCAAACCATCCTTATTTTGAAGTCATCTCAAAAGCATGTATAAATGGAGTGCGTGACTTTGTTCGTCAAAACCCGTGGGTAGTCTGACGGTCAACTATAAAGCATAATATAATTAGTAATAACAAGGAACAGACATGAATGAAAACTCAGTAATCTTAATAAGTTTATTTTGGTTTTTTTTTGGATCGAGTGTTGTAGCTGGTTTTATGGATGCATCATTATATTGCTGGATTTTTGCAGCCATAAGCGCATTGTTTCTTCTTTCGGTGATACAAACACCAAAGGAGTTAACGGTATCTATTCTTCTTGCGGTACTTATGGCAAGCTCCGCAGGTGTTTTCATTCTGGCTTATAAAGTCAAAACGAATGTCGTTTCACCAATCTATCTCTTAAAAAAGCCTACTGCATACATGGCTGAAATAGATAACCGAAGGATTCATGGTTACTAAATATTTTGCAATTGCATCATTTGACGGTCCGGGTTTATTTACCCACAGCATCGACTAATTCAAGAGGTTACATATGATAGTTTCAGAAGCAATTTTTTATTCTTCTATTATTTCCTGGGTTCTTTATTGGTGGTTTATTGGAAATATTACTAAAAAGGTAGGGATGCTTGTTGTTCCACTCACGCTTACCTTCGGATGTTACATTTATGCAATTCATTTGGATGATTCCGAACAGCAAACCAATTTACGTTGGGAGCAGATCGGTTTTATTACCTTTATAATTGTGATAATGTGGGCAGGAAAGTTTGTGATGAAAAGACTATCTGAATGATGATCTAATCCACACTTTTCGATATCTTAGAAAAGTAACTTTGTGAGCAAACAGTCATATGACATGCAAAACGCTGATCTCAAAGACAGATGATGGATACACATTTAGCATTTCACCTTACGAAGACGGGTACCGCTTATCAGTCTCGCCTGAAAATCGTCACAATGGTACCCAAAGCTTTGACGGCTGGTTCCCACGTTTTTTTTCCGAACCACAGTATGCCAAATCATCTTTAACTAAGTTTCTCGGTGAGTCCTTAGTATGGGAAGAAGATTCAAGTAATGCTCTATGAGATTACTTATTATAAATTTTTCTATTAATCTCCATGGAGTGATATATGAATTTGGCCTATTTTTTATTTTTGTCTATAACTGTTATGCTTACGAGCTTTATTATTAAATCACTTGTCGTATTGGTAAAGTTCAAATTACTTCGTGATGAACGTCTCGAATATACCAGCAATAAAAATATTGATGAGATGTACGATTTAATGAATGCGAAGGAAGAAATCCTCATAAGGCATCATAAGCAGATGTTGGCATTGCATCTTTCACTATTAATATTCGTTCTATTTATTGCTTACATTTACTAAAAATAATTTTATTCAACATTTCAACAAAGGGTTTTCAATGGAAAGCTTCGAAACTGAACAAATGATTCAATATGCTTTCTACATAAATATCGTAATAACGACTGGTTTGGCATGGTTTTGCTTGCGGTCAGGATTGCATTACAATTTTTTCAGAAAAGCAGAGAGTGCCAGAACAAAAGGGCTGAGTAGTACCTCTACTGAACACGGTCCAGCAATTGTGAGAATAAAGAAGCTACAAGCATTAGTAGATTTTATTAGTAACTGTGCTTTTCTAATCCTTTCAATTGGCACAGCTTATATTTTGTATTTTTGGATCCACAGTTAACTCATACAAGGTAACTTCGGCAAATAACAACTTCTAATGCAGGACTTTAATAACTATAACGGATGCTACATGAAAAACGACAGTTTAATTACGCGGTATAAAATACTTAAAGGCGAACGCGATGAGTCTATCTTCACCATAATAATCGCGCTAGTAGTAAAGCTGGGGCTGGTAGCCCTGGCATTCTATCTGTTGCTTGGTTCCACGATTGATTGGTCAAGCTGGAAAACCTATGCCGCCATGTTGATCTTTGGAGCATTTCTCTAAAAGGATGACCACGGCAATACCAGGTCAGACAACAAGGTCGTTAGCATGATCGTTGGAAGCAACGGAAGCACCTTGAAAAAGGTCGGCAGCACTATAAAATCCATCAGCAATGCACACAAATAAACTACTGGTATCTTAAAATGAAAGTGAAAGAGTTGATCGCCATGCTGAACGAAAGAGACCCTGAGGCAATTGTTCTGATTTCCGGCTATGAAACGATCGGCGGCACGGAAGTCGCAGAAGCTGATTTGCTCATTGATATGCAGTCAATATGCTTAGAACAGGCTGATAATCTCACAGGAAACCGTAAAGTTGTTTCTTCCGGTGGTGAAGATTCAGTTTGGTTAGGCTGGAAAGATGATTACCGTACAAAGGTGTTTTTAGAAGATGCCCAAATTCCTGATCAAGATGAATGACGGTCAGCGTTGGCTTCAAAGGCAATCTATCAGTACGTGAAACGTAAATGTTAAAAAATAACCACATATGAATCAATAACTTATGTCAAAGCTAAGTAGAGATGTCCGGGGTGGGGCAAAGTTCAAATGTCCTTTGATAATATTGAATTCCTGGATAAAAATCGCATCTTAACCTCTTCGTTTGAGTACCTTGTTGGGTTGACCCCGTATTCGCTTTATTTGTAGTATTGGGCTGCTTTGAAGTGTTTCATGTTCAAACGCGACGTGTTCTGTAAGTTCTTCCTGACAACAGAGCCGACAATATATACACATCCGCTATGGAGAATCTGACAACCGCTATGCGTATTACGCCACCCTGAGTTTTTCCTTCCTCTGTCGTACTGAGCAAGCCTCAGCACGCACTCAATAACATCCCGTCTGCGGATGTGCTTTACCGTACGTAAAAATGTAGCCCTCCAGGGCTGACTGTATCTAAAAACTGAGAAATTACTATGTTGCTGTCCTCGACGCGTAAGGACTGGCTGGGTAACGTCCGTGGTGACGTTCTGGCCGGTATTGTTGTCGCGCTCGCACTCATTCCAGAAGCGATCGCCTTTTCCATTATCGCCGGTGTTGATCCCCAGGTGGGCCTCTACTCGGCGTTCTGTATTCCTCTCGTTATGGCCTTCTTTGGCGGACGTCCGGCGATGATTTCGTCCTCCACCGGTGCAATGGCTCTCCTGATGGTGACGCTGGTGAAAGATCATGGCTTACAGTATTTACTGGCTGCCTCCATACTGACCGGGGTATTCCAGCTGATAGCCGGATATCTGAAGCTTGGCGGGCTGATGCGTTTTGTTTCACGCTCAGTGGTCACGGGGTTTGTTAATGCACTGGCAATACTGATTTTTATGGCCCAGTTGCCTGAGCTGACCAATGTGACATGGCATGTTTATGCCATGACTGCGGCAGGGCTGGGGATCATCTATCTCTTCCCTTATATCAACAAAACCATTCCTTCACCGCTTGTGTGCATCGTGGTGCTGACTGGGATTGCCATGTGGCTGCATCTGGATGTGCGAACCGTCGGGGATATGGGGAAACTTCCCGACAGTCTGCCGGTCTTCCTGCTCCCGGACGTGCCTTTAAATCTTCAGACGCTGCTCATCATCCTGCCATATTCTGCGGGGCTTGCGGTGGTTGGCCTGCTTGAGTCGATGATGACCGCCACTATCGTGGATGACATGACCGACACGCCAAGCGACAAAAACAGGGAGTGCAAAGCTCAGGGCATCGCGAACATCTGCACATCCTTTATCGGAGGAATGGCAGGCTGCGCGATGATTGGGCAATCTGTTATCAACGTAAAATCCGGTGGACGCGGACGACTTTCAACCCTCACGGCGGGCGTGGTGCTGCTTTGCCTGATTGTGTTCCTGCGCAACTGGGTCTCCCAAATTCCGATGGCAGCGCTGGTCGCGGTGATGATTATGGTTTCCATCGGGACATTCTCCTGGCGCTCCATTGCCAACCTGCGGACACACCCCCTTTCAACCAGCGTGGTCATGCTTGCCACCGTCGCGGTTGTGGTGGCAACACATAATCTGGCCTTCGGTGTGCTGACCGGTGTACTGATTGCTTCGCTCAATTTTGCCACTAAAGTATCCCGGTTCATGCGTGTAACCTCAGTTCTGGAGGGGACGAGCCGGACGTATACCGTCACCGGCCAGGTATTCTTTGCATCAGCAGACCGCTTTACGAGCCACTTTGATTTCCGTGAAGCGATTGAGAATGTGGTGATAGACGTTTCACATGCCCATTTCTGGGACATCACGTCCGTCAGCGCCCTGGATAAGGTGGTCATTAAGTTCCGTAGAGAGGGCGCCGGGGTTGAAATACGTGGGATGAATGAAGCCACCCGCACCATCGTTGACCGGTTTGGTGTTCACGATAAACCTGAAGAAGTCGAAAAACTGATGGGCGGTCATTAACAGACTGGAGGGAAAACTATGAATAATACTGTTACAGCCTGTGTGGACGGTTCACTTTCAACGCGGTCAGTGTGTGAATATGCGGCGTGGGCAGCCCGCACTTTGCAATCACAGCTAGCACTGTTGCACGTTATCGAAAAAGACAGCACCCCGGTAGTGTCAGACCTGACCGGCACTCTCGGCATAGACAGTCAGCAATTGCTGACCGATGAGCTGGTAGAAATTGAAGGGCAACGTAATCGCCTGCTGATGGCCCAGGGGAAAGCAATACTGGAAAGTTGTGCTGAACTGCTTCAAAAACAGGGAAGCCCGGATGTGCTTTTGATGCAAAAACACGGTACACCGGATGAAGTTCTGGCAGAGCTGAGCGACCTTCGTCTCATGGTGCTGGGGCGTCGGGGTAGCCAGCATCCGGTAGGCTCTCATCTGGAAAGCGTTATTCGTCTGCAAAAGAAACCCCTACTGGTTGTTCCGGAGAACTACTCAGTGCCTTCCAGAGTCATGCTGGCTTATGATGGCAGTGAAGAAAGCAGGAGTAACCTGGAACGTCTGACGATGAGTCCCTTACTCAGGGGGCTGGAGTGCCACCTTGTCATGGTAAACGGTAAGAAGGAAGAGCTGCTGACCGCACAGCAAATTTTACGTGACGCGGATATAGAAAACAGCACAACACATCTTACCGGGCAATCAGTCGGGGACGCGCTTATTCGTTACGCCGAGGAAAATGCTGTCGATCTGATAGTGATGGGGGCCTACGGTCATTCCAGGTTGCGGCAGTTCTTTATCGGTAGTCATACCTCCGAAATGCTGCAAAAGACGCAACAACCGCTTCTTATCCTCCGTTAGCACTGATTATCTTAAATAAAAAAGGGCGAGTTCTCTCGCCCTTCGTCACAAGAACACGTTTAGTTCAGCCGGTTACCTTTTTCATCAACTACCTTCTCACCGTCCTCTTTCGTGAACGCGCTTTTCTGCGCATCGGGAAGAATATCCAGCACGACTTCAGAAGGGCGGCATAGCCGGGTACCCAGCGGCGTTACCACGATAGGGCGATTGATCAGAACAGGGTGCTGCAACATAAAATCGATTAACTGCTCGTCAGTAAAGCGGTCTTCCGCCAGCCCTAACGCTTCAAAAGGTTCGACATTCTTACGCAGCAGCGCTCGTACCGTGATCCCCATATCCGCAATGAGTTTTACCAGCTCAGCTCGTGATGGTGGGGTTTCAAGATAATGAATAACGGTCGGCTCTGTACCGCTGTTGCGGATCATTTCAAGGGTATTGCGTGACGTGCCGCAGGCCGGGTTGTGATAAATGGTAATGTTGCTCATATCAGTATCTCATTACAAAGTGAAAGACAGACGAAGCGCCAGTGCTGCAAGCGTGACAAACAGCACGGGGATTGTCATGACAATGCCCACCCGGAAGTAATATCCCCAGGTAATTTTGATATTTTTCTGCGACAGAACGTGCAGCCACAGTAACGTTGCCAGACTGCCGATAGGGGTAATTTTTGGCCCCAGGTCGCTGCCGATGACGTTGGCGTAAATCATCGCTTCTTTGATAACACCGGTCGCTGTGCTGCCATCAATCGACAGCGCCCCGACCAGCACGGTCGGCATATTGTTCATCACTGATGACAGGAAGGCCGTCAGGAAGCCCGTACCCAGCGTTGCCGCCCACAATCCCTGCTCTGCCAGCTGATTCAGCAAGGAAGAGAGATAGTGGGTCAGACCGGCATTTCGTAAGCCGTAGACCACCAGGTACATCCCCAGCGAGAAGATAACGATTTGCCAGGGCGCACCACGCAGCACCTTACCGGTGTTAATGGCATGCCCTTTTTTCGCAACAGCAAACAGAAGCAATGCACCAGCGGCTGCGACCAAACTGACCGGTACGCCCAGCGGCTCCAGTCCGAAGAATCCCACCAGAAGCAACACCAGAACCAGCCAGCCGGTTTTAAAGGTATTCACATCACGTATAGCGTCTTTCGGTTCTTTCAACAGAGAAACGTCGTAAACGGCGGGAATGTCCTTACGGAAAAACAGATGCAGCATCACCAGCGTAGCCGCAATCGCGGCCAGGTTAACCGGGACCATCACGGCGGCATATTCTGAGAAACCAAGCTTAAAGAAATCCGCCGAGACGATATTCACCAGGTTTGAGACAATCAGTGGCAGGCTTGCCGTGTCAGCGATAAACCCTGCGGCCATGATAAACGCTAAGGTTGCTCCCCGGCTGAATCCCAGCGCCAGCAGCATCGCGATAACGATAGGTGTCAGGATCAGTGCCGCACCGTCGTTGGCAAACAGTGCCGCAACCATCGCACCAAGCAGGACGATCCAGGTGAAGAGCAGCCGCCCCCGGCCATTCCCCCAACGGGCAACGTGCAGCGCGGCCCATTCAAAGAAGCCGGATTCGTCGAGCAGAAGACTGATGATGATCACGGCGATAAAGGTGGCGGTCGCATTCCACACTATCTGCCAGACCACCGGAATATCCCCCAGATGAACGACGCCAGTCAGCAATGCCAGAATTGCGCCCAGTGAGGCACTCCAGCCAATCCCCAGCCCTCTGGGTTGCCAGATAACCAGGACGAGCGTGAATAAAAAGATAGCACCAGCCAGTAACATCAGAAACTCCATTCACATTTGTTTATTCGGATATATATATCGCCATCAGCAGGAGACAGATGCCACGCTACTGAGCTTGTTGCGTATGTTTTCTCGTTCACAGTTCCAGGCTGTATCAATAATACCCGCAGCCCATGCTGGCATGTGTGGCGACAGTCGGTAATGCACCCATTTTCCTTCGCGACGGTCGATGACCAGCTCGGCTTCACGTAAAAGGGCCATATGGCGAGAAATTTTTGGCTGAGACTCTGCGGTTGCCGCACAGATGTCACAGACGCACATTTCACCGGACTCCCTGAGAAGCATCACGATAGTTGAACGGGTCTCGTCGGCGAGCAGTTTAAAAAGCTGAACAGGCTGTAGCATGCTTAACCTCGTAAAAAAATAACAATACATATGGTATTTCATATGTGATAACTTTTAAAGCATAGCTTATGAAATGGAGATTTTTTATGACCGACTTACCAGCAATCGAACCGGCTTATTTTGATGATGCGCTTGCCAGCAAACTTACGGGCAACAACGAAACCATGCCGCGAATTCTCATCCTGTACGGTTCAGTACGAGAGCGGTCCTACAGTCGTTTTGCAGCGGAAGAGGCCGGGCGGTTGCTGGCAAAGATGGGGGCTGAGGTGAAAATATTTAACCCATCCGGTCTGCCGTTACCCGATGATGCGCCCGAAAGTCACCCCAAAGTGCTTGAACTCCGCGAGCTGGTCAGGTGGTGTGACGGAATGGTCTGGAGTTCTCCGGAAAGACATGGCGCCATGAGCTCGGTGATGAAGGCCCAGATTGACTGGATACCCCTGAGTGAAGGTGCTGTTCGTCCTTCCCAGGGTAAAACGCTGGCCGTCATGCAGGTTTGTGGTGGTTCACAGTCGTTTAACACGGTCAATCAGATGCGGATACTTGGCCGCTGGATGCGGATGTTCACCATCCCCAATCAGTCGTCAGTGCCAAAGGCATGGCAGGAATTTGATGATGAAGGGCGCATGAAACCCTCACCCTGGTATGACAGGATTGTCGACGTTACCGAAGAGTTGTTCAAAATGACGTTACTCCTGAAAGGGCACACAGCCTACCTGTCCGACCGCTACAGCGAAAGGAAAGAGAGTCATCAGGAGCTCGCGGCACGGGTCAATCAGGCCAAAATCTGACAGCCAGGCATGCCCGGATGGATTACCGGGCTTTAAATCGGTTTCTTCCCAAATATCTCTTCAGAGCGTGACTGAAGTTTCACCAGGGCATTGAACATATCGTCCTGATCCAGGGAACGCTGGGATTTCTTCGTCGTGGGAGCTTTACGCCTGCGAGAAGGGCCGTCTCCGGATGGTACGGATTGCGACCGGTTATTATCCCGCTCGGCCTGGACCAGCTGCGCCATTTCCAGGGCCCGCCCCAGACGTTTGTTATCCACAATGGCCCCCTGATCGATTTCAGAAAGCTTGTCATAGGTGGAGTAGGGAAGTGATACGCCATTAAGCCGGAGCTCTTTATGTCCATCCGGGTAATGCCAGACATCGATGTATTTACCAATCGCCCGACGACTGAATTCGCTGTCTTCAATCAGATAAAGGACTTTGTCGTATTGCACTGTGAGTGATTTCGACACTTTACGAGCTTCACGCCAGTTAAATACCATATCAAGATCGTCATCGACATCCAGTTCCCGATGAACATCAAACGCCTGGCGAGGCGCTTTTGCGAAACGACGGTTGTAATCGTTCATGAACTCTTCGGCAAATGCGTTCGCAGCTTCCATGGAACTGATGCCCTGGAGCCTGAGCTCCTTGACCAGTCGGTCCTGAAGCGTCAGGTGCGCCCGTTCAACGCGGCCTTTGGCAGCACTGGTTTCTGCACAAATGGTCTGAATGTTCAGTTCATGCATCGCACGGCCAAACTGGGTATCGCCGTCGCCGCCGGTTGCATTTTTATTGTTGATCCTGAATACGCTGGCTTTGTCGCTGTACAGCGCAAGCGGTTTGCCATGTTTTTCAATATAGCCCCGGGTCGCTTCAAAATAGGTGAAAGTAGACTCAGATTTCACGAAAAGAAGCTGCATTAAACGACTGGTTGCGTCATCAACGTAAACCAGTGCCGTACACTTAGGTCCCCGATTTTCAAACCAGTGGTGGTCGCAGCCGTCGATTTGTATGAGTTCACCGGCACAGGCACGGCGGTAACGAGGTTGCTGAATTTTTGGCGCACGTTGCTTACGTGGGACCCACAGACTGGCCTGAGTCATCAGCTTACGGACGGTTTCTTTGGAAAGATGAACACCGTGCACCTCAGACAGTTTTTCACAGGCCAGCGTCGGACCGAAATCGTTATAGCGTTCGCGAATAATGTTCAGCGCGTATGCGGCCAGTCCCTGAGGCAACTGGTTGTTACTGGATTTACCACGACGGCGGCTGGTCATGCCAATCGGACCATCTTCACGATAACGCGCAAGCAGACGACGGCACTGACGGTCGGAGATACCAAGCCGCTGAGCTGCCATTTGTGTTGTCAGACGCCGGTCGATGACATCCTGAATGATTTTGAGTCGGTTAACTTCATCCAATGTGAAAAACTCCGCTGCGAGAGCCGTCATGGTAATCCTTACTTGATTATACACGCCGGACATCTTAACTTAGCCATTATCGGACATTACAACTTTGCTACTACAACTTATGTCAAGGCTCAATTGAAATGTCCGTTATCCAGCTCAATTAAAATGACCACTTTGATCTCTCATTCTCTTTACTGATAGACTTGGCTTTGTTGAATAAATCAGATTTCGGGTAAGTCTCCCCCGTAGCGGGTTGTGTTTTCAGGCAATACGCACGCTTTCAGGCATACCTGCTTTCGTCATTTTGTTCAGCGCTCGTACCAGGGCCATAGCCTCCGCAACCTGACCATCGTAGTCACGCAGCGTCAGTGAACCCCCGAACAGCTGTTTTACCCGGTACATCGCCGTTTCCGCTATCGAGCGACGGTTGTAATCTGTTGTCCATTTCCACCGCGCATTACTCCCGGTCATTCGCTGATTAGCCACTGCACGGTTACGGTCTGCATATTCACCGGGCCAGTAACCCGCACCTTTTCGGGGTGGGATAAGCGCGCTGATTTTCTTACGCCGCAGTTCATCGTGACAGAGCCGGGTGTCGTAAGCGCCGTCTGCCGATGCTGCCCTGATTTTTCTGTGAGTCTGCCGGATAAGACCCGGGAAGGCTTCTGAGTCCGTCACATTGTTCAGCGACAGGTCTGCACAGATGATTTCATGTGTGTTGCTGTCAACTGCCAGATGCAACTTTCGCCATATACGACGGCGTTCCTGGCCATGCTTTTTGACTTTCCACTCGCCTTCACCAAAGACCTTCAGCCCGGTGGAATCAATCACCAGATGCGCGATTTCACCCCGGGTGAACGTTTTGAAACTGACGTTAACCGACTTTGCCCGCCTGCTGACACAGCTGTAATCCGGGCAGCGTAGCGGAACGTTCATCAGAGAAAAAATGGAATCAATAAAGCCCTGCGCAGCGCGCAGGGTCAGCCTGAATACGCGTTTAATGACCAGCACAGTCGTGATGGCAAGGTCAGAATAGCGCTGAGGTCTGCCTCGTGAAGAAGGTGTTGCTGACTCATACCAGGCCTGAATAGCTTCATCATCCAGCCAGAAAGTTATGGAGCCACGGTTGATGAGGGCTTTATTGTAGGTGGGCCAGTTGGTGATTTTGAACTTTTGCTTTGCCACGGAACGGTCTGCGTTGTCGGGAAGATGCGTGATCTGATCCTTCAACTCAGCAAAAGTTCGATTTATTCAACAAAGCCGCCCCGCAGAGTCCGGAACGCTGATACGGATCCATATCATTAGTAACAGCGAAAGTACTGACATAATACCGAACGTCAGGCGCCAGCCAAGATAATGCCCAAGCCAGGTTCCCAGCGGAACGCCTAGTGAGAGCGCCAGCGGTGTCCCAGCCATGGCTATCGCCATAGCCCGACCCTGATGAAGCGGCTCAACAATTCGGCGTGAAAACCCCGCCAGCAGGCTCCACGCCAGTCCCGCAGCCGCCCCGGCCCCCAAACGCGCTAACAGGGTCAGGTAAACATTTGATGAAAGTGCGGTAATGGTATTAAAAATGAAGAATCCCGCTACGGTCATTAATAAGACATATTTCCGATTCCACGACCGGGTAACGATAGTTAACGGAATAGCGGCAAATAATGACCCGAGGGCGTAGACGGTGACCCACTGGCCTGCGCTAGCCAGCGAAATATTCATTCCCTTACTGATTTCTGGCAATAATCCTGCTGGAATAGTTTCCGTCATGATGCAAATAAATCCGGTCATCGCAAAAGCCATTAATGGCATATAGGGAAATGTGTCATTCATTTTCTGCATTTTGCAATACCGTTAATGTTTAATTAAGCCTGCCAGGTGCGCAGGCTTAGCGCCTAATAGAGTAGATCGTTAGTCAATTAAAGTGCCATGTTCAGTATTGTTTCCGCCACTTCAGCAGTAATTTTTCCATGTTCACCTAATGCGATGTGCCCATGTTCTTTTAACTTGCCGATAACAGCTGAAATATCTTCCGCGCCCAGACCATAATCAGAAAGTCGGGTTTTAACGCCCATCAGTTCAAAAAATTCCACGGTGGCATTGATAGCCTCATCGGCCATTTTTTCGCTATCAGACTCAGGAATATTCCAGACACGCGCACCGTACTGAGCCAGCTTTTCTGCTTTTTCCTTTTTGCACAAGCGCCATAGTGCAGGCATAACGATAGCGAGGGTACGGGCGTGGTCGATTCCGTATAATGCAGTAATTTCCTGGCCAATCATGTGAGAAGCCCAGTCAGTTGGGACACCTGCGCTCAACATTCCATTCAGGGCCATCGTCGCAGCCCACATGATGTTAGCTCTGGCGTCGTAGTTCTGTGGATTTTTAAGGGCTACTGGGCCTTCTTCTTTCAGCGTGCTCAGCAGTCCTTCCGCCAGGCGATCCTGCACCTTAGCGTTAACCGGGTAAGTAATGTATTGCTCAAGAACGTGGACAAAGGCATCAACAACCCCGTTTGCGGTTTGTTGTTCAGGCAGCGTGTAGGTCATTTCCGGTTCGAGCACTGAAAATTTCGGCATAACGTAAGGGGAGGTGAAAAAGAGTTTATCCTGGGTGGTCACCCGATTAATCACCGCCGTGTTATTCATCTCTGAACCCGTGGCCGCCAGGGTCAGCACGCATCCAAAAGGGAGAGCTTGTTTCACCACGCCGCCATAACTCTTGACGATCTCCCATGGATCATTTTCGTAGAGGGCTGCGGCGGCAATAAATTTAGTCCCGTCGATCACTGAACCGCCGCCCACGGCCAGAAGAAAATCAATTTTTTCTGTTCTGACAATCTCAACGGCTTTCATCAGGGTTTCATAATGAGGGTTTGCTTCTACACCGCCAAACTCATAAACCAGGGTGTTTGTCAGGGACTCTTTTACGCGTTTCAATATACCGTGTTTTATAACGCTGCCCCCGCCATAGACAATCATGACCTTTTTACCCTGCGGGACTTCTTGTGCTAACGCAGAAATTTGATCGCGACCAAAAAGAATTTTTACCGGATTATGATAGATAAAATCTTGCATAATGATTACCTCATTTTCAGAATTAAAAGCCGTCACTACAACGAGGACATATTCACGTCGTGGAATATAAAGTACCATTTTGAATTTTATTTATTAATCAACATAAATTTCACTTACTTGTGAAATTTATTTGATAATTAATGACAGACTGGTACGCTGACGTCTCCAGTAGGGACCGAGGAGGAGGAATCGTGTGGATGAATTAAAGGTTTTTTTAACAGTGGCCAGGCTGAAAAGCTTTACCAAAGCCGCAGCTGAAATAGGTGTGACACCCTCAGCCATCAGCCACACGGTGAAATCTCTTGAGGAAAGGCTTGGGATCCGCCTGCTGGCCAGAACCACCCGCAGTATCTCCACTACGGAAGCAGGTGAAAGGCTCATTAACGAAGTTGGCCCGTTAATGGAACAGGTTGATGATGCTATTAGTCGGTTGAGTGAGCTTAGGGAAAAACCCACTGGCGTCATACGCCTCACGGCGGCAGATGATGTTATCCAGTATTTGATCCGTCCTGTATTACCGGACTTTCTGAGTCGCTACCCAGATATTCAGATTGAAATCGGCATTGACTATGGATTTACAGATATTGTTGATCAGCGTTTTGATGCCGGGATTCGTCCGGGCGATGTTCTGAATAATGATATGATTGCCGCAAAAATAAGCCAGAACTGGCGCCAGCTTGTTGTTGCTGCACCAGATTATTTTAAGCGTTATGCTAAGCCCAGGAAGCCGCAGGATCTTTTGAACCACAACTGCATTAACGTCCGCTATTCTGATACGAGTGGATTGTACGCCTGGGAATTCGAGAAAGATGCTCAGAAATTCAGTCTGAAAGTCAAAGGGCAATATATTGCGAACAGCACGATTCATCAGCTCGATGCAGCATTAGACGGGCTGGGGATTGCCTATATTCCCGAGTATGTTGCAGATGGATATATCAAAAGCGGCAAGCTGATTGCTGTTCTGACCGAGTGGTGTCCATATTTTGACGGCTACCATATTTATTATCCTCACCGCCGACAGGATTCTCCTGCGTTTATGGCTTTTCTGCAACTTTTGCGCGACAGGTACAATAATGGAATAAGATAAATTTATGAGTAAAGGATTATGTCCACGATAAGCACCTGGGTCGATTCCTGGGAGGCGGCCATGAGGGTAGGGAAGCGCCGTCCCGTCAAGTCAGCGTAATGCTCTGCCAGTGTTACAACCAATTAACCAATTCTGATTAGAAAAACTCATCGAGCATCAAATGAAACTGCAATTTATTCATATCAGGATTATCAATACCATATTTTTGAAAAAGCCGTTTCTGTAATGAAGGAGAAAACTCACCGAGGCAGTTCCATAGGATGGCAAGATCCTGGTATCGGTCTGCGATTCCGACTCGTCCAACATCAATACAACCTATTAATTTCCCCTCGTCAAAAATAAGGTTATCAAGTGAGAAATCACCATGAGTGACGACTGAATCCGGTGAGAATGGCAAAAGCTTATGCATTTCTTTCCAGACTTGTTCAACAGGCCAGCCATTACGCTCGTCATCAAAATCACTCGCATCAACCAAACCGTTATTCATTCGTGATTGCGCCTGAGCGAGACGAAATACGCGATCGCTGTTAAAAGGACAATTACAAACAGGAATCGAATGCAACCGGCGCAGGAACGCTGCCAGCGCATCAACAATATTTTCACCTGAATCAGGATATTCTTCTAATACCTGGAATGCTGTTTTCCCGGGGATCGCAGTGGTGAGTAACCATGCATCATCAGGAGTACGGATAAAATGCTTGATGGTCGGAAGAGGCATAAATGCCGTCAGCCAGTTTAGTCTGACCATCTCATCTGTAACATCATTGGCAACGCTACCTTTGCCATGTTTCAGAAACAACTCTGGCGCATCGGGCTTCCCATACAATCGATAGATTGTCGCACCTGATTGCCCGACATTATCGCGAGCCCATCTATACCCATATAAATCAACATCCAGGTTGGAATTTAATCGCGGCCTCGAGCAAGACGTTTCCCGTTGAATATGGCTCATAACACCCCTTGTATTACTGTTTATGTAAGCAGACAGTTTTATTGTTCATGATGATATATTTTTATCTTGTGCAATGTAACATCAGAGATTTTGAGACACAACGTGGCTTTGTTGAATAAATCAGATTTCGGGTAAGTCTCCCCCGTAGCGGGTTGTGTTTTCAGGCAATACGCACGCTTTCAGGCATACCTGCTTTCGTCATTTTGTTCAGCGCTCGTACCAGGGCCATAGCCTCCGCAACCTGACCATCGTAGTCACGCAGCGTCAGTGAACCCCCGAACAGCTGTTTTACCCGGTACATCGCCGTTTCCGCTATCGAGCGACGGTTGTAATCTGTTGTCCATTTCCACCGCGCATTACTCCCGGTCATTCGCTGATTAGCCACTGCACGGTTACGGTCTGCATATTCACCGGGCCAGTAACCCGCGCCTTTTCGGGGCGGGATAAGCGCGCTGATTTTCTTACGCCGCAGTTCATCGTGACAGAGCCGGGTGTCGTAAGCGCCGTCTGCCGATGCTGCCCTGATTTTTCTGTGAGTCTGCCGGATAAGACCCGGGAAGGCTTCTGAGTCCGTCACATTGTTCAGCGACAGGTCTGCACAGATGATTTCATGTGTTTTACTGTCAACGGCGAGATGCAGCTTACGCCAGATACGGCGGCGTTCCTGGCCATGCTTTTTGACTTTCCACTCGCCTTCACCGAAGACCTTCAGCCCGGTGGAATCAATCACCAGATGCGCGATTTCACCCCGGGTGGGCGTTTTGAAACTGACATTAACCGACTTTGCCCGCCTGCTGACACAGCTGTAATCCGGGCAGCGTAGCGGAACGTTCATCAGAGAAAAAATGGAATCAATAAAGCCCTGCGCAGCGCGCAGGGTCAGCCTGAACACGCGTTTAATGACCAGCACAGTCGTGATGGCAAGGTCAGAATAGCGCTGAGGTCTGCCTCGTGAAGAAGGTGTTGCTGACTCATACCAGGCCTGAATAGCTTCATCATCCAGCCAGAAAGTTATGGAGCCACGGTTGATGAGGGCTTTATTGTAGGTGGGCCAGTTGGTGATTTTGAACTTTTGCTTTGCCACGGAACGGTCTGCGTTGTCGGGAAGATACGTGATCTGATCCTTCAACTCAGCAAAAGTTCGATTTATTCAACAAAGCCGTTTTGAAACTGACGTTAACCGACTTTGCCCGCCTGCTGACACAGCTGTAATCCGGGCAGCGTAGCGGAACGTTCATCAGAGAAAAAATGGAATCAATAAAGCCCTGCGCAGCGCGCAGGGTCAGCCTGAATACGCGTTTAATGACCAGCACAGTCGTGATGGCAAGGTCAGAATAGCGCTGAGGTCTGCCTCGTGAAGAAGGTGTTGCTGACTCATACCAGGCCTGAATAGCTTCATCATCCAGCCAGAAAGTTATGGAGCCACGGTTGATGAGGGCTTTATTGTAGGTGGGCCAGTTGGTGATTTTGAACTTTTGCTTTGCCACGGAACGGTCTGCGTTGTCGGGAAGATGCGTGATCTGATCCTTCAACTCAGCAAAAGTTCGATTTATTCAACAAAGCCGATAGACTTTCCTCCGACTGAAACAACAGGATGATTGAGCCCATGCTTCGATACGAGTTAACGCCGAACAATGCAGGTTTTATACTGTGGGGAGATTCAGAAGCCCTGAATGAATTACATGAACTCATTCATTACATCGTGGATGAAAGCCCACTGATTAAAGTTAAAGACGGATTTATGTTATCCCTTGCCTATGATATTCGTAAAGCACGGGAAGGTAATCGTCGTGTTGAGCAACATCAGTATGATCAACATGATACATATAAGCTTTATGGTGTTGAGCTTTTATGGCCTCTGGTCCTGGTACAGTCCTCAATACTCAGAAACTCAATGGGTTATATTCAGACAGACAAAAACCAGCTGTCTGTCATGTATGCCTTTGAATACCTGATAGAATCAGCATTAACAGAGTCTGAGAGAACAACGTCGAATGATATTATGCTAACAGTAAAATATGCATCAGACTCTGATTTTAATTTCATTGAGGATAATATTGACAGCAGGTGCTGCTATTTTATCAGCCTATCTCCGGAGCAAAGAAAAAAGCAGTTAATCAGTATTGTTCGTTCTTTTCATTCATTATGGGGTAAGTATGCCCGTGAAAAGCAGGACATAAAGATGCTGAACGAAATGAATAATACATCATGGGTCTGGCCGGACAATATCAACTGGTGAGCAACCACTGTCCGGCCAGTGAGTACCATCAGCGGGCTCTTTTACCAAAAATGTCCTCTGAACGTGACTGAAGCTGTTTGAGTGCTTCGAGCATGTCATCATTATCCAGTGAGCGCTGGGATTTCTTCCCTTCCTGCTTTGGCCGTCGTCGGGAAGGGCCATCTCCAGCGGGAATTGACTGAGAGCGCGTGTTATCCCGCTTGCTCTGCACCAGACTGATAAACTCCAGGGTTCGGCCAAGACGCTTGTTATCGACAATCGCGCCCTGGTCGATTTCTGACAGTCGGTCGTAGGTAGAGTAGGGAAGTAGCGTACCGTTCAGGCGCAGCTCTTTTCTGCCATCAGGATAGTGATACACATCGATATATTTACCTATTGCACGGCGACTCAGTTCGCTGTCTTCAATCAGGTACAACATTTTATCATATTGTATCGTCAACGATTTTGAGACTTTACGTTTTTCACGAACAGTGAAAATAAGCCCCAGGTCCTCATCATGTTCTACAGCACGGTGTACGTCAAAATCATGTCGCGGTACTTTGCCAAAACGGCGGTTATAGTCAGCCATATAGGCCTCAGCGAAGTCATTTGCAGCCTCCATTGAACAAATGCCCTGTAACCGCAGCTCTTTGACCAGACGATCCTGTAAAGTGAGGTGAGCTCGTTCTACACGCCCTTTGGCGGGACTGGTTTCTGCACAGATAGTCTGGATGTTCAGTTCATGCATGGCTCGCCCAAACTGAGTATGCCCGTCTCCGCCTGTGGCGTGTTTATTGTTAACACGAAAAACACCGGCTTTATCGCTGTACAGTGCCAGCGGTTTACCATGCTTATCGATATAGCGCCGCGTGGCTTCGAAGTAAGAAAACGTGGACTCCGATTTAACAAACAACAGTTCCATCAGTTTGCTGGTTGCATCATCAACATAGACCAGCGCGGTGCAGGCCGGGCCACGGCCTTCAAACCAGTCGTGATCACAGCCATCTATTTGTATCAGCTCACCAGTACACGGACGCCGGTACCGTGGTTGAGGGATCCTTGCGGCACGTTGTTTACGGGGAACCCATAAGCCAGCCCGCACCATGATGCGCCGGACAGTTTCTTTGCCAAGAAACAGTCCGTGGAGTTCTTCGAGCTTTTCACGCGCCAGAGTCGGACCGAAATCAGCATAACGCGTCTTGATCAGTTCCAGAGCCTGATCTGCGAGCCCGGGTGGCAACTGGCGGTTACCACGCATGCCACATCGTCTGCTGGCCATACCAAGCGGTCCGCCTTCACGGTAACGGGCAAGAAGTCTGCGGCATTGCCTGTCGCTGATACCGAGGTGCTCGGCCGCACGGCGCGTTGTGATGCGACGTTCAATGACGTCCTGTATAATCTTGATCCGGTTGATCTCTTTCAAAGTAAACACTCCTGAGCTTTCTGCGCTCATGATATGCCTCCCGGTAGTTTAAACGGACCAGTGAAGCTTACCATAGCGCGGACATCTGAATTGAGCCACAGGCGGACATTACTATTGAGCCATTACAACTTAAGTGCGCATAATCAGGATTATGTAAGATCAGCGTTAAGTAGTCGATTTATTTGAAAGTGACGTCGTCTTTAAGTTAAAATCACCTATAATCAATACCTACTGGAGCAGCTCATGGCTGACACCTACCTCCCCCCGGGCTTTAAAAAATGCAAATCATGTCAGCAAGTTAAACCCTTTGAACAGTTTGGAAAAGAGCTCAAGGGCAAGTTTGGCCTCAAGAGTAAATGCCGAGCGTGTATTAGCGAGAAAAACAAAACGTACGCAGCAGGCCCAGGGGCCGAAGTAAAGACGCAAAATAATAGGACCTACCAGGCAGAAAACAAGACTGAGCTCGCGGAGAAAATGCGCGTTAAGCGTGCGAAAGAAAAATTTGGTGATCGCTATAATTCCTACCTCGCTTCTTTAGAGTCCATGAAAAAACTCAAATAATGTAATCGCCAACGGAGGAATAATGAATGTACATCTGAAATATGATACGATAAAGCACTATCACTTTGATTGGCTAACGCCTGCTGGCGACTATCCTAATTCAGCGGTTATGCTCGTAGGTTTCCGTGATGGGCGCTGGATTATTGTTCAAGAGTTCGGAAATGATTATAGCTGCTTCGAGGGCGTTCTGAAGAATGGTGATGATCTTAATACGGAGCCTAAATTCTATTCCGACTTAGAAAGCGTAGCGGTTGCTGCTTTTGGCATGATGAAGCAGATATATCCCCAGTACCAAGATAGCACGTTAGAAGAATTCCTCGCTGGATAAAATATTCTAGAAACCAAACTCGCCTTATTCGAAGGAAACTGACTATGTATAGAAAGGTTTTAGCTCTTTCAGCCTTACTGATTTCTGCTTGTTCCACCGATAATCCTCATAAACAAAGTATGCACCACAATGATTTTGAGCTTTCGGACTCAGCTGTAAAAATTCAAATCAAGTCTGGAAATAAGACAATCTCCGGCTCAGGTACTTGGATCGATGAACAACATATTCTTACAGCTTCACATTTATGGCTTGATGCAAGCAAGGATTATAGTCTAAGTATAATAACAAGGAATGGGAGCCAACCAGCAACAGTTATCAATATTGATGATCCTAAGAACCGGGACCTCGCTCTTTTAAAAGTAGAAAAAAATACTATTGTCAAAGCCCCACCTAATTGGAAGCTTCCAGTATGTGATAATGTTCTAGCTCCAGGTGAGTCTGTTTGGGTTCTATCGGGAATGTATAATACGCTTTCAAATACGTATGCTTCCCCCGACTCAACCTACTATTATAAAGGAATAGTTGGTTCTGATGGTTTGACTGCTTTTTATCAAAATGGAGTTAGTGGAAGCGCTGTGTTAAACCAATCTAAGAGTTGCTTATATGGTGTTGTGAGTCAACAAGACATTAAAAAGATCAATGTCTATCAGATATATATTACGAAGATTACTACAAATGAAATTATACGCGGATTCATAGGTTATAAAAATAATTAAATGAGCGTAATCTTACAACAGGCAATTCCGACGTTATCTGCGTTGGTCTACCTATCTGAACCTTTAAAAGGAACGTCTATCATGTATAAACTTTTACCCGCAATACTAGTCTTTCTTTCGGTGTTCCTTGGACTAATCGCTCTACTCAGTGCTATCAAAAATGGTTCTGATGAATTGGCGGTATTCCTCATTACACTTTCGGCGTGGTTCGCTGCTTTAAGTAAGTTTTATTCACTTAAACTGTATAAAAATAGTTAGCCTGTGAATCCAAATACAGTTGACAAGTATCCAGCACTGCCCCCGTGATTTATTCAGGTTAGAAGCATTCCCGGAGTGCAGGCTGGGATTAGAAAAGTTACTTTTCTTACGATGTACCAACCAATAGGGCACGACTTATCGTAATGCCTAATTACATATTACCTGTTTAAGTCGATCTAATAATTTCATTGGAGCAGACATGTCCCCGGAATTGGTATCAGGCATTGCACGAGTGGCGCATGAAAAGCTACTTTCAGTTTTGACGGAGTGCGGCACAAAGAAGACGAAAGGCACATGCCTTTTTGCAAGCTATCTTGTATGTTATTTAGCAAAAACTAAAGGTCTAGATGCTGTTGTTCGTGGGGGTAACGGTGCAGATGATGGCGGTATATTTACAGAGAGTGGTGGCTTTGGCCATTATTGGTGTGAATTGAACTTCGAAGAAGTGCAATATTATATTGACATCACTTCCGAGCAGTTTGGGTTTCATCCATACATAGTGAAACGCGTCAACGATATAACAGGATGGCCACGATATATTCCTGGTGATCAGGAAACGGTCGATAGTCATTTAGAACAATTATTACGCGACGGCTATACAGAATAGGCTGCGTATACACTATCGCAGCCTTTCAGGCTCTTAACCCTTGTGACCAGTTAACGGAACCACTCAGGATGACGCTGCCGATCAACGTTGATAACCTGCGAATTAAATTCAACGACATCCGCTGGAGTAAGCATTAATTCATCAGGATTTACAATAAATGGTCTTAAAACCACTTCGCCACCGTCTTCTTTTGCACCGTAGATATTAATAAGAAAGTGCAGTCGTTGATTTCCGTCAGCATTGCGTTGCCATTCTCTAAAAGTCAAAGTCTGTTTAATATAGTTTGTTAAAAGAAATGCGAATTCAGATTCTTCCGTTTGTGAGATACCGTTTTTGTTAGACATTTTTTTTAGTATCTTTCCGAGCATGGATACACAGGCATCTAGGGAAGGTGCGAATAAGCAGGTCATTTCTTCCCAAGCTGACTCGCTGATTAAAATTTCGCGGATCTGGGCCGATTTTTTTCCCGCAAACACATCGAATCAGCCTATTTAGGCTATTTTTTCCACCATTTCTGGCGTTATTTCCGGTTTTTACTGAGATCTCTCCCACTGACGTATCATTTGGTCCACCCGAAACAGGTTGGCCAGGGTGAATAACATCGCCAGTTGGTTATCGTTTTTCAGCAGCCCCTTGTATCTGGCTTTCACGAAGCCGAACTGCCGCTTGATGATGCGAAACGGGTGCTCCACCTTGGCACGGATGCTGGCTTTCATGTATTCGATGTTGATGGCCGTTTTGTTCTTGCGCGGATGCTGCTTCAAGGTTTTTACCTTGCCGGGACGCTCGGCGATCAGCCAGTCCACATCCACCTCGGCCAGCTCCTCGCGCTGTGGCGCTCCTTGGTAGCCGGCATCGGCTGAGACAAATTGCTCCTCTCCATGAAGCAGATTACCCAGCTGATTGAGGTCATGCTCGTTGGCCGCGGTGGTGACTAGGCTGTGGGTCAGGCCACTCTTGGCATCGACACCAATGTGGGCCTTCATGCCAAAGTGCCACTGATTGCCTTTCTTGGTCTGATGCATCTCCGGATCGCGTTGCTGCTCTTTGTTCTTGCTAGAGCTGGGTGCCTCAATGATGGTGGCATCCACCAAAGTGCCTTGGGTCATCATGACGCCTGCTTCGGCCAGCCAGCGATTGATGGTCTTGAACAATTGACGGGCCAGTTGATGCTGCTCGAGCAGGTGGCGGAAATTCATGATGGTGGTGCGATCCGGCAGGGCGCTATCCAGGGATAATCGGGCAAACAGGCGCATGGAGGCGATTTCGTACAGGGCATCTTCCATGGCACCGTCGCTCAGGTTGTACCAATGCTGCATGCAGTGAATACGCAGCATGGTCTCCAGCGGATAGGGCCGTCGGCCATTGCCCGCCTTGGGATAAAACGGCTCGATGACAGCGGTCATATTCTGCCATGGCAGAATCTGCTCCATGCGGGAGAGGAAAATCTCTTTTCGGGTCTGACGGCGCTTAGTGCTGAATTCACTATCGGCGAAGGTGAGTTAATGGCTCATGATGTCCCTCTGGGATGCGCTCCGGATGAATATGATGATCTCATATCAGGAACTTGTTCGCACCTTCCCTAGACTTAACGATGTTAAAATTTTGGTTGTATTAAAATCCTCCTGCGAAAGTGAAATCATCCATGTATTATCTTTATGATAGTCGGTGATATAAATAAAATGAGATGTAAAAGGCGTTGAGTGATTGAACTCTCCTAGGTAATGACTCCAACTTATTGATAGTGTTTTATGTTCAGATAATGCCCGATGACTTTGTCATGCAGCTCCACCGATTTTGAGAACGACAGCGACTTCCGTCCCAGCCGTGCCAGGTGCTGCCTCAGATTCAGGTTATGCCGCTCAATTCGCTGCGTATATCGCTTGCTGATTACGTGCAGCTTTCCCTTCAGGCGGGATTCATACAGCGGCCAGCCATCCGTCATCCATATCACCACGTCAAAGGGTGACAGCAGGCTCATAAGACGCCCCAGCGTCGCCATCGTGCGTTCACCGAATACGTGCGCAACAACCGTCTTCCGGAGCCTGTCATACGCGTAAAACAGCCAGCGCTGGCGCGATTTAGCCCCGACGTATCCCCACTGTTCGTCCATTTCCGCGCAGACGATGACGTCACTGCCCGGCTGTATGCGCGAGGTTACCGACTGCGGCCTGAGTTTTTTAAATGGCGGAAAATCGTGTTGAGGCCAACGCCCATAATGCGGGCGGTTGCCCGGCATCCAACGCCATTCATGGCCATATCAATGATTTTCTGGTGCGTACCGGGTTGAGAAGCGGTGTAAGTGAACTGCAGTTGCCATGTTTTACGGCAGTGAGAGCAGAGATAGCGCTGATGTCCGGCAGTGCTTTTGCCGTTACGCACCACCCCGTCAGTAGCTGAACAGGAGGGACAGCTGATAGAAACAGAAGCCACTGGAGCACCTCAAAAACACCATCATACACTAAATCAGTAAGTTGGCAGCATCACCACCTCGCTGAACCTTGCCATATAAGCATCGTACTCAGCCTGGTCTTCAGGAGATAAAAAATTTGGTGGGAGGAGCATCAGAATCCTTTCATCCTAGCTTGTATACCTTCTTCGTAGGCCAGCTCGCCATTATCGGTAAAAGATGGTTTTTGATGTTTATGATAAAGCTTAATTTTTCGTCAGGCTTGATAGCGTTACCGGAGAGATTTGATCTTTTCTCTTCAACTCGCAATACTGTTTATACATACAGTACAAGAATTCGAGTGTAGCTATGTCTGTTATCCTTGAGCACATTAGCAACAAGCCTTACGAAATGGCACCTTTTTTCAGTGATTTACTAAGCTGTGGAGTGATGAGTCCGTGCGCCGGGCATGAAGATAATGAATTAAATTTGCATGAATATGTAGTCCGCAACCGCCCCTCAACCTTCTTTGTCAGGGCGGCGGGCCTCAGTATGATCAATGCCGGTATCAATGATGGAGCAATACTGGTTGTGGATCGGTCTTTAACAGCACGACACGGCTCTATCGTCGTTGCGCTGGTGGATGGAGAGTTTACGGTAAAGATCTTACACACGTATCCTGAGCTGCTTTTGATGCCTTCTAATCCAGCCTATAAGCCGATACGTGTAAATCCTGAATCCCTTGAGATATGGGGCGTCGTCACCTTTGCACTGAATCAGTTCAGCCATGTACATGCACGTTGATATTAACGGAGCCTATGCGGCATTTGAGTGTGCGATGGATCCCAAGCTGTCAAAAAAGCCGCTCATCATAGCCAGCAATAACGATTCGTCCGTCATTGCAATGAATAAACTGGCTAAAAGCGTTGGTATTAAGCGTGGGACCCCAATTTTTAAGTGCAGGGATTTGATTCAGCAACACCGGATCGAAGTCCGGAGCTCTAACTTTACTTTGTATGAAGACTACTCAAATCGCTTCCATGAAACGCTGGAAAGCTTCGCGCCTCAATCGAGTCGATATAGCATAGATGAAAATTTCATGTTATTGAAAAACATGAACAAGATAATAGATTATGAAGATTACGGCCGGTTGATCAGAAGTACACTTCTTCATAATCTGTCCCTTACCTGTGGTGTGGGTTGTTCAAGCACCAAAACCCTCGCTAAATTATGCACCTATGCGAGCAAACGATGGGCAGCTACAGGCGGGGTTGTAGTTTTGACTGATCAGGCCAGGATCAGGAAGCTCCTGAGCCTGATCAGTACCAGAGAAATATGGGGTATTGGTCGAAAGATTAGTGAACGCCTGTCGGCTTTCGGGATCATCACTGCCGGTGATTTTTATAATAGCGACGTTCGCTTTTTACGTAAAAGCTTTGGCGTTGAAATCGAGCGTACCTGGCGGGAACTGCATGGCGAACCATGTTTCCGGCTGCACGAGTCTCCTCCTGTCAGGCAACAGATTATCGTTTCCAGAAGTTTTGGTCAGCGCCTTAATGAGATAGGCAAGCTACATGAGGCAGTTTCATTTTTTACCGCCCGGGCGGCAGAGCAGCTGCGCAAGGATGGCTCGTGGACCCGTCAAATCACAGTCTTCATTCAGAGTAGCAATTATGCGCAAGGTGAAAACCGCTACAGCAATTGTGGTATCGAGCCGCTTACCGCTACACAGGACACCCGCGATCTGGTTGATGCAGCCATGACCATCCTGAACCGCATTTACAGACCCGGGATAGCGTATGCGAAAGCAGGGGTAATGCTCTCCGCTATGACTGACGGCACAGAGCAACTCAGCCTGTTTGATACTCGCCCGGCCAGGCCTGGCAGTCAGGCACTGATGAAAGTTATGGACCGGTTCAATAAAGAAAAGCGCGGAGCTCTGTTTTTACTGGGGGAAGGCATTCAACAGGATTTTCGTATGAAGCAGGCCATGCTATCACCGAGATATACGACCCGCTGGGATGAATTACTCGTTGTAAAAGCGTAGCGGCCATGACCGGCATGGCCGTACTCATCAAATGTGAAAGTAACTTTAGGCCCCGCGAGCTTTTTCGATTGCGCCCTGCAAAGTTGCTGCGTCCATAGCCCCGGGGATAAATGTGGTAGTCGCCGCATTCGGCTTTTTCATATTCATAATGATGAAACCGGGTGTGCCGGTGATCCCGAGCGCTTCGCCCAGCTGCATATTGCCGGAGATCACGTTTTCATACCGGTTTTTTTCCCTGTCAGAAAACGTGCTGTTAAACCCTGACTTTTCCACCACAGTATTAAAGTCAGTGAGTTCGAATTTGCGTTGAGAGGTCATGAAGGTATGAGCCACAGCCATCAGGTTGTTGTGGTACTTACGATAGGCTTCAGCACCGAAATTCTGATAGACGTGCAGACCCGTAGCGGCCCCCATGGCAGATACAGGTTTTGAACCGGCAAAAATCGGGAATTCTTTAAAGAAGAATTTTACATCTTTGCTCTGATTCATTACCGATTCAACAACAGGTGTAACCCGCATGCAGTAAATACACTGATAGTCGAAGAACTCGATTACCGCGACGTCGGCGTCATCAGGGCCGATGTTTGGCGTCTCCTTGGTATCCAGCAGAGCTGGCGCATATGGAATTATTCGTTCCACTGAGGCACTCACGTTCTGATTTTCCAGCGCCTTACCTGCTTCCACTAAATAATGGGGATTTTTTACCAGGTAAGTAGCGGCAATTTTGCCAATTTCTTCCTCACTGAGCACCTTCGGTTTAAAATAAGTTGCCGTGATTAACGCCGAGGCAGCGGTAGCAATAACCGCAGAAATTAAAATCGTGGCCATCGGTTTTAAATAAAATTCTTTAGACATAGCTACCTTTATGCTTTTCAGCCTGTTAGTTATTAACCTGCGATGGATTATACTGGCCCGGTAAATCGGAATTATTCGTGAAACAATGCTTTTTGGAGATTAAAGGATGATTAGGCAGGGCTTTATACTCACAACCGCAATGCTTTTGAGTGGATGCGGATATCATTTCGCAAACCAGGTAGATGCGTACGATCTAATGCCTCGTCCTGTTACAAATAAAAGGTTTCAGATAGTCCCTCCGGACGAAAGTATTCAGTCCAGAATGTTTTCAGGCCGTTTTGCTGATGGATTAGCAAAAAAAGGAGTCATTATTTCCACTCACCAGCCAGATTATGTGCTCAGGTTCCGAATCAGCAGCTCACAGGAGAACATGCAGTATAGCGAGCAGCTTCTTACTGGGGTGACAGGCTACGTTGTAGATAAAAAGACAACGAGAACTGACAAGCATGGCGAATTGCATACTGACTATGACTACAAGCCAGTCGATGGGGTAATAGGCACTGAGACGATGTCGCAGATGCACTATATGCGACAGCTGGATGTCGAGGTATACCCGTCAGCGAAAGGAGCAAAGCAGGTTCTGAAAGTGAGTATGCAAAGCAATGCACCTGTGCCGTCAGACAGCATTGCTTATTCAGCAATGATCGACGCCTTTACTGATAAATTTGATGCGCCGCTGCGTTCCGGAAATTATGTTGCAGTGATCCCCTGGAACTGAAAGCAGACGGCGGGAAGAGAATGTTCAAAAGTGACTTTTGGACACGCACATTAACGTGGCTATCGCCCTCCCCCATTAAAATCATAAAGTCGGTAAAGATCGCCCATCGTGATGGAATTGGGCTTATTAATGAACAGATACTGTAACTGTTCTTTATGTTGAGTACTGGCAGCTGCATTCATAAGCACTTCCAGGTAGAACTTGTAGCCTATGCTTCGCTCTGAATACATATACTGGAACTGCATCAGTAAAATGCCTGACATAACATACAACAGCAGCAGACTGAGTAATACAGTGCTATCAGGCTGTTCCAGTGCCATACTGACATACCCTGAACCCAGAATGCACAGAAGCCACCCCGTCATTAGAGCAGGCACCCTACGACTCAGACGTTTATAACAACGTTTTATTACGGGATCCCGGAGATACTTTTTGTCAGGTATCCCCGTTGCTCTGATGACGAAGCTACTGAGTATCGACATCTTTTTTCCTTCTGGACGCTCTCAGTCAATAAATCAGGCCAGGCGCTCATTGAAAGCTACCACGAGCTGCGAATCGGGATTTTTTACCAGTTCGGGCCGGATAACTTTTAGTTGCCTCGTTGGGGCGAGCTCATCTGTAGGCCTGATGGTGGTATTACCCGGCCCCTTGCGGGTACTGTCGGTGTTTACCTTGAGCTTTTTATTTCCCAGGTAGCTTTCCATCTTTTTAGAGATGGTGTCACCTGTGGTCGCAACACCAGAGAGTTCCTTTAGATGTTCACCTTTATCCATTTGTACCGATGACATCAGAAATCCGATTCCGGGATCGTTTTCCGTTCCACAGGCTCCGTACTGACATTGTGCAGCGAAAACGGGCTGTACACCTACAGCAACCAGCATTAACGTACTCAGTAAAGTAGATTTCATACACACCTCTTACAGTCGGAAAAGTTACTTTTGCGCAGCGCCCATTTGGGTCACCAGGTTTTCCGGGCTCAGCCACCCCGTAAATAACTGCGGTTTGCCGCTTAGTGTCACCATGGTAGGAGTACCTTGCAGCGGGATTGTTGAGGCCACCTGGAAATGCGATTTGATAATGTTTAAGCAAGCCTCATCAGGACGTCCTTCCGGGATAGTTGAAACCGGATTCATCGCTGCATCCAGAGCTTCGTTTGGCTTTGCTGAACACCAGATTTTGGCCATGTTCCCGGCTACTACCGAGTTCAGTCCTGCACGTGGGAATGCAAGAAACTTAATCGAAATACCGGCATCAAGATAAGACTTCAGATCATGATGCAGTTTTTGGCAGTATCCACAGGTTATATCGGTAAAGATAGCAAGCCGGTATTTTTCGTTTGGTGATTTGTAGTCGATGGATTTTGTTTTGGATGCGAATTCCCGGACGCCCATTAAAATGGCCTGCTCAGTGGTGTTTACCACATCTTTACCTTTCACGTGGAATAAGCTTCCGGTAAAAATGTAATCTCCGTCTTTGCTCACGTAACTTACCCCCTCCCTGGAAATCACCGTAAAAATATCTTTTACTGGCGAGGGTTCGACGTGCTCGATTGAAAGCCCAATGGCTTTGAGCTTATCCCGGGCTGCATCTGGCAGTACCATTGTATTAACCGGCTCGGCATTCATCGTGAAGGCGGTACTTAATGAAAGAAGTAATACCGATGCCTTAATAATTTTTTTCATTTCCGCTCCTTAAATCGAGCACTAATATTATCACGCCCCAAAATTCCAGAATTTTGCTTAAACGCTTAAATCAACGGGTAAAGCCGAAAGAAAGTCGATAGATATATGGGAGAATAGATAAAACGTAGATTCAGTGGAGAAATCGTTGTGTTTACACCACCAGCAGATGATGTGAAACCTATTCCCGTTCCTGATGAGATTTACACTCAGTGCATTACGGATGCCGCCCGCTACTTCGGAATTGATGCTGAACTGGTTTTTACGTTGTTTGACAATGAAGGCGGTAAGGTTGGTACTTTCAGCAGGAATACTAACGGCACTTATGATATTGGCCCAATGCAGATCAACTCATCCAATCTACCTGAAATAAAAAAGCATTTCCCGACGGTAACGTGGCGGGTTCTGGCTTACGATGCTTGCGCAAGTTTCTGGGTTGGAACATGGTGGCTCTATAGAAAAATTGTTGATCGCAAGGGCAATGTGTTTGAAGGGATTGCAGATTACAACAGCAAAACCCCAAAGGTACGTGCAAAGTACATATTTAACTTCATGGTAAAGTACAATCGCCGGATCCAGCAGCGTAACGGGATGGGTGAGCTTTATCAATGGACCCAGCAACCTCCTCGATACAATGGCCATATAGCTAAAAATGTCCCGGAGCAAAACCCGACTCCTGTTGTTAAATAAATACAACCCGATATTACAGAAGATCATCGAGTGGCTTGGGTAAACCACCACAAATATTTCACACTGACTCAGGAGTAATATATTGTCTTCTTCTGCAAGAAATTTATTTAAGATTCTCTCTTCTTTCTTGATCCAGAAAAACCCTCATCATGAAGAAGTATGTGTTCATGAAGAAACAACAGCTGGTTTATGGGCCCCTCTCCCTGATTCGCATGTCGTGCTTTTCTTAGATTTCGATGGGGTTTGCCACAGGTGTAAAAATGAAACCTTTGAGCGAATGCCACTGTTAGAGAAATTGCTGGATAACTGCCCTGCCATGGTGATTGTTATCTCCAGCTCATGGCGTGAGTGCGCTAATACAAGTTATCTGAAATCTCTGTTCCGGGTGCCTTATAGAGACAAAATCATAGGTGCAACCGGTTCGGTATATTTAAAACACGGACAGACTGGTGTGCGGGCTGCCGAGTGTGAGGACTTTGTCTTTTCACATCGAGTTAAAGCATTTATCTGCCTTGATGACGACGAATCATTATTTCCGGCCGGTTATCCGCATTTGCACAAAACCGATTATTACACGGGCCTCACCGAATCTGACCTTGCAGCTCTTAACGCAAGGTACCATCAGCTCATGGGACGCTGATGAACAAAGTAACTTTCCTTTTACCCTGTCACTGCTGATCTCGTACGCCCATCCACTTTAGGATTGATTGTTTTATACCATACGCAATAATGTCTCATATGAATTCGACAAGAAAGGGACATTATGCTGCATCACTGTCAGGCTAAGTCACTGGATGACATATACCTTGAGGATATTCCCCACATCATACATCCGGCCACGGCGGTACATGACCTCGAAGATACCGCCCTGCCAAACCGGATTATTCAGGAATGGAATTTACCGCAGGGATATACACAGTTTGTCAGCCGGTATCACCAGTTCCACCATCAACGCCCCTGGCTCGCTTACCGCGATACGCTTGACGACATCAGATACGGTAAGATCGTTCTGCTTAGAAAAGACATAACCGGCAATGCCGGGCCGGGGGTTATATCAAATGGCAACCTACGCAATGACCTGCCCCTGTCCCTCTTTACCCGTCTGCGCGATATCATCTCTCGTCAGTTGAAACGCCCGGGGTATTACGTTCGATCAACGACACCAGCACAGCACGCCCAATCAACAAAAACCATTAATTCCAAAGCGGCTGGTCGTCTTCTCGCAGCTGGCGGGCTTTATAATGGAAATGTGGAGGGATTTCGACATACGGCTGAACAACTTGGCGGCGAAGCTGTTGAAGGCTATGACCAGGTATTGAACGAAACAACTTCAGGTATGCTGGTTGCAGCGGCTTCACTTCTGGTTATCCGAAATCCAAGGTCTGCGGATGAATTGACAAGTTATCTCGGCAAGTACAAAAAAGCACACGTTTTGCTCGATGATATGAATGTTAGCGAATTGAACTACATGCGCCGAGACAGAGCTGAATATTTAGCTCTCCGTGGACAATTCAACAATACTGTACGCCCTAACTTCCTTAAATCACTTTCAGACCACCCAGATGCCCTGGCTACGTTTGAACCTAACGATTTGATGAAACTTGCAACAGGCAAGGTCCCCTCTGGGTGGCAGGTTCACCACAAGATCCCTCTTGATGATGGTGGCACAAACGCTATAGACAACCTGGTACTTATTCAGAATTCACCATACCATTCAGCACTGTCGAAAGCACAATCCATCATTACGAAGGATCTACCGTATAATTCAAGCACCAAAGTTCTATGGCCATCGCCGAACGGTGTTATCTACCCGGTAGGAAAGTAAGAGGCGCTCATGAAAGATTTAACTCAACTACTCAGCAGCTTAAAGAGGTTGATGGTTGCAGATCACTACCCTTTAGCCAGCCCGGTAGCCCCGGAAGTCTTGAAAGACTTAATCTGCAATCCGCCTCCAGTGGAGTGGGCAGATCACAAAAAGAGCGCCTATATAGATATACAGAAACTCATTAAAACCAGGCTTGATTATGCCCAAGTGTTTAATGCTATGGATGGTTTTGAGTACAACGGACTTACGTTTTATAACCTTGTTCAGGCAGAGAACGAAAATCTATTGTGGTCAAATATTTACATACGCAACTTTGAAGCACGAGACAATGAAATCTACGTTGACCCAAATCTCACTGATAAGGTGTTAATCGGAGAAGATGGCATGTCACTTTTCGCTTATAGTTTTGCAGACGACTGCTTTCAGATAAGAGACAAAGCATCTACTGATTATGTTATTGAATCTCATACAGAGTTTGATAGATTTTTGTCTTCACTGATTCAAACCGTCAGTTGAATGTTCCGCAAGAGCGGTACTTCTGAAAAAAAGGCCGCAAACACATACTTTGCGGCCTTAATTGTTTAGCAGTAATTTACAATCTATTGATAGTCATTTCAGGAGGTTATATTCAACCTCCCTTATTTTTTATTTTCATTAAGCCACTGATCCGCTTTATCGACACGTGACTGGTAAGGCTCATTTGTGTTGCTCAGCTCTGACTTCATGTACTGAATGAATTCATCTGCTTTCTGAGGCCCAAAGCGTGGGTCATCCGTCAATTGCTGCCGGATAGCCCTTTCAGAGTTCTGCGCTGCATTCGCATAAGTCGAAACGCCGTCGCTGCTAATACTCTGATACCGGTCACTTACAGCTGCGACGCCATCAGACATCTGCATGTGATTAAGGACTTTACCCTGGAGAGAATCAGGCATATTTGCAGGGTTAGAGGCATCATTTGCTATCGATGTCTGGGTTTGAAGGATGCCCGCTCCCGTAAGCATCTCATTTACCGGTTTCGCCCCAACGCTGGTTAGCGTATCCGAAACAAATTGCTGGCCCCCGAGTAGCGCACCAGAAATCGCGCCCCGCTCAGTGTTGGCCTCTATCTTTTCCCCAACCAAGCGATCTGTGACGGTCTGAGTGCGGTTACCAACGAGACCACCGCCCGACCCACCTTCTCCCAGGTTTGCCCGTACGACTGACTCAAGTGAACCATCAGCTCTGTTATGAGTGTTGAAACTGCTATGGATGCTCTTAACGTCATTCATACTCCAGTTAACGTTATAGTTACCCAGTTCATTAAGGATCTTCTGGGTATCCGCTTTGAGCTGCTCTCTTTCGGCACCGGTAGCCATGGTGCTGGCACCATAGGTAAAGACAGCTTGCTGTGCCAATTCAGCTCGCTTATCGTCCCGGCTTAAGTTCGGGTTGTTGGCAACACGACTAAAGTAGTTATCAGTGTTATTAGATAAGCCACGAACTTGCCCGCTCTGATACATACTGTTCAAAGCAGTGGCTCGTTGATCCATTCCATCACCAACCACCCGACCTCCAACCTTTTCCAGATCGTTAAATGTGCCTTCTGCATTTCTGACATCCTGACCCGAATTGACGACTTTCTCTACACCCTGATTATTCAGTACAGGTCCATTCTTTTCGAGAGAATTAAGCACATTCCTTTCTTCATCAGAATAAGTGCGGCCCACGTTGTTGTTATGTATTCCCTGAATATCGCCTTTGCCCGCGTTATCAAGGTTATACGGAGTAAAGCCAGCTTCACTTTTTCCAGGGACATGCTGTGTCGCGTCCTGAGCGTTGGAGGAAAGACCGAGTTTAGCCTGCGAATCTACACTTCCACCCAGTTCCCCTACGCGTGACGCACTCATCACGCCAGACGTATTTACGCTGTCAGGAGTTCTATCCTGTGCCTGAGTGATAGTATTAATTCCTGACCCGTCACCTGAAATTCTGTCGAGCTGATTGGTGATAGGTAGCAGCTGCTGTGCATTACCACCGAAGTCGGAAACCAGACTTTTAAGCAGGCTGGAGGTTTCACGGAGATCCTGTTTATTACTTTCGGCCGTCTCTCCCCGGGCGGTATCAATCGCAATTTTTTGCTCACTGAAATCTCGGGTTGCAGCCACAAGCGCGTCAGTACGTTGAAGCTGCGATCCAAGCTGATTACTGGCCTTGAAGGTATCGTTATAGGAGTTGAATTTCTCCATAAACGCATTCTCATCCAGCCCATTCTTACGAGCAAAATTCCTTACATCATCATCACTGAAGTTTTTGTTGCGAATAGAATCGGAGAACCTGTCCAGGTTAATGCTTTGTTTAGAATCAAGGCTCATTCCACTATTGGAGCTTGCGTTAGTCGAAACCGATGTAGAAATATTTTGCGCCATCGTCTGTGTCGCCTGGTTCATTTTCGACGATGCTTCTTTAAACGCATTAGTATTGGATATCTGATCGCTGCTTACCTGAGACGCCGCTTTACTGAACTGGTCAGTTAACGCAGAATCCTGGCTAAGCTGATTCGTGATTGCTTTTGAAAGGTCATTTGAAAGCGAGTCACTGCCTGTATTGGTCTTAGATGCACCGCTACTCAATTGCCCTGCTACAGCCGCTTTCAGCCCGGCTCCATTGCCAGTTCCAACACCTCCATTAAGCCCAGCGTTGAGAATAACATTTGAAGCAATGCTGGCCATCTGAGACGCACTCACCCCATGTTTCGTTGCAATACCTTCTGCTACAGAGGCACCAATCTTATCCGAGATCTGCTTCATTGTTTGCAGGTTGGTTGAGAACTGCTGGCTCGACTGTCCTGACCTTCCAATTTCGCTCATCTGACTGTAACCAGCCTGGAATGAATTACTTGCCGCACTCATAACTGATGAGGTTACAGCTGATCCTTGTCCCTGGCTGTTAGCGATACTTGAACCAGCATTCCACATTCCAAGACGGAAATTACTTGAATCAACTGCGCCGCCATCGCTGTATCCCTGACCGGTACTGGTTAAGGCGGTTCGTGTCACGTCACCAAATGAAGATTTACCGCTGTTAGGGCCATCCCATACTTTGGGCGTTACATGACCAGTATCCACCGGCGCATCGGGGGTCACTCCCTTAACCGCATTCATCATCGGGTGAATCGACTGTGTCATCAGGAATAATGTGAGTACCGGAATCAGAGCATAGAGGGCGGAAGCAACAGACAGGTATGAACTGTATGTTTCCGCAAGCCCTGGGAGTCCCATCCACGTGACGGCATTATTCTGGCTGTTGAGGGTGCTCCAGGTATCCAAGTCGGCCGTCGCGACTTTCTTCACATACGCGTTGACCATTACTGCCGTAAGCGGCCACATATTCACGAAGAGGATAAGTTGCAAATATTTCGCCGCAGCGGCAACACCATTACCACCTAACGCCAGCAGCATAAGCAAAGCAAATGGAGCAACCATATAAGCAAACATTTCAAGGAATGCGATTGCTGCTCCCGACAGTTGTAACCACAACTGGCCCTGTGAAGCCATTGTGTTGGTTCGCTTCAGAGAAGCCTCAAACAACTGCATATCGGAAGCCAGACCGAGTGGGGTCTTATATTTGCTTGCGCCATTTCTGAGCTCATTCATAATGAACAGGTTCAGGGTGGCGTCATACGAACCAATAGCCTTACCGTACATACCATTTGCTGACGCCATAACATCAGTAAAGCTTGCGCCGGTAGGTGCACCATTTGCTTCGTCTGGAGTAAGGATGCCGTTTGTCTGTCCTATAAGGGAAATAGTCTGGCGAGCTTCAGCTGTACTGGTAACCTGTTTCACAGTTGACCAGACCTCATCACACGTACCAGATTTTGAACCGTTAGCGCCAACAATACTGGCAGAGGCATTCTTCAGTGCGCCTTTCATCGCCTGATTAATCCGGTCCATGCTATCTGCCAGATTAGCTGAGAAAATATCGTTAAAAATAGTTTCTTTACCGGCAATATTTGCGCTTGAGTTTTGGGTAGCCTTCAGGCAGTTGTATGCAAGAGACTGAACGGTAGCACATACGTTCATTGGCCCTAGCCCGCTGGCCGGTTCAGGAAATGCGGAACAGTAGCCCTGGCTATCGCCGCCCCATTGCAAAAACTTCACGAATCGGATCATCGGACCGAGGGTGATGTCATCGTCCAGAGTTGTTGCAGACAGGTCCACCGGAGAAAGCGGATCAAACGCTGTTTTATAATCCTTCAGCAAACCCTGGCTTAAGTTAGTGGTGACGGTTGCCATCGCAGCAATAAAAATTGGAATTCCGTCGACGTTTCTGACCTCTCCCGACTTTACAGATTCAATAGTTACATCCACTCGAACCATTGCCATCATGAAAAGGATCAACCCCAAAAACCAGGAGAAAAACGGTAATTCATTTTTGGTCGGAGCCTGAAGCCATAGCCACGTTTTATAGAATAGGCTCACACCTGCTACAACGGCGGCCGTGGTCAGGAACTCTTTTACACCAGTATATTGAGAAAAGATCAGGGCAATACCGGTAAAAGCCGACCAGACAAAATCAATATCACCCAGGGTATATATGTTGTAATCCATGTCAGACCTCAGTTACGTGTGCCACGAATACTTTCAGTGAAAGCCTTCCGTTGCAGGCGACGGTTATCCCAGGTTGAAATGACGTCCGAGCTGGTACCGACCTGGCTGTGCGATAGCTCATAGGCGGCTTTAACCTGTTTTGAGAGATTGTCTGTTAATCGGTTGAGATCATCCCTTTTACCCGACAGCGACTCACTCGGTATGCTCATGGTTGAAATTTTGGCCTCAACCTGGCGCAACATGTTGATTACGAGGCTCGTCGCAGCAATAGTGCTGATGTCCTGAATGTATGCGTACCCTTCCGGTGCTTCGAATGTTTGCAAAGAGTCGATAATGGTCGGGATGCCGATATAGGAGATAATGCGTAATTCATCATCTGAAACACGAACGTCGTTGATGATTTTTTTCTGTACGTTTAAAAGAAGATCAGAAATGGTATCCTTCAATCCCTTAAAACCACCGTCATTAACTTCTGACATGACAAGGCACTGAGCCTTTCGTGGGGATGATGGATCTGGTGCCGGAGAACACTTGAGCATTTTAATTGATCCGCCAGCTGGTGGCCCCATGATGTAATCCGTGACAGTCATGGTAGACGGGCGGACTTCCATTCCCGCTTTTTCGCCTTTGCTATCCCAGTTGATAATGACAGTACCTACGAGAGACATAAGTTGTTCTGCCAGTTTATAACCGGATAACTCCGTTACCCCTCCGATGTTCATCGTTCCCTTATCAATATCCATGAACGACATATAGAAGAGGTTACCACTGAATTTTTCAGCGAACTCTTCGGGATCCTTTGCTTTAACCTGAGAAGTGACAGCTTCAGGTGACTTTGTCATCGATGAGCCAAAATCAGGAATAAGACCATTAATCGATCCCAGAATTGAGGCTGGTCCAGAGCTAACTGAGTTAGCGAACTGGCTTGGCGTACCCACGTTTTCAGAAAGGAAAGAGTAAGTTGCATT